>RPQK01000049.1 GCA_003819755.1 Acidobacteriota bacterium
CAGGCGCTTTGGATACAAGCTGTGAGGCGGCTGACAGACTGACAAACTGACAAACTGACAAACTGACAAACTGACAGACTGACAAACTGACAGACTGACAAACTGACAGAACTGACAGACTGACAAACTGACAGAACTGACAGACTGACAAACTGACAAACTGACGAACTGACAAGTCGACAGAACCAAGTATCAGTATCGTCCGGCCGGTCGCTTGTCTGTCGTCAGTCGTCAAAAGTCAGTCGTCAGTGGTTAGTTGTCAGTGGCTAGTTGTCAGGTCGTCAGTTATCGGTGGTCAACCAGTCACTTGTCAACCTGTCAGTCTGTCAGTTTGTCAGTTTGTCAGTTTGTCAGCCTGTCAGCCTGTCAGCCTGTCAGCCTGTCAGTCTGTCAGCCTGTTAGTTTGTCAGTTTGTCAGTCTGTCAGTTCGTTCGTTCCCTCAATCCATTCCGGGCGCTTTGTAGAGCGTAATCCGGGTTTGGAAGGCCGCATCTACACCGAGCCCGATTCCAGCGCCGATACCCGCAACGATCGGGATCGCGATCCAGGCGTCATCACCTGACACGTCATCCACATTGGCGCCGATTATGGCGATCAATGCACCTACCGCAGCACCGATCACCGGGCCGTTCCAGAGGGGCCCGGTCCGCCGCTCCGCGGTGGTAACCTTTCTGACGCCCGATTTCGGAAGTGCCCGTTCGCTGCCTCCCAGCGTCATGACGAAGCTGTCAGCAGTCAATTCCTTGAAGACTGCCTCGAATTCTTCGCCGGAGCTCAGAGTGATAATCATCTCGGTGCCCGGCTTCTCGGCCTGCACCTTCTCCCATCTCCCGGGGACGACACCGGCCCGGGCGGTGATCGTGAAGAACAGGCCGGTGATCAGAAACGCGATTGCTCTCCGATACATACTACCTCCTCCCTGCTGGCGACTTTCGAGAGATCGTCACTTCACTCCTGGCGCCTTGTAGAGCGTCGTCTTGGTCCTCACAGCGGCGTCGACGCCCAGCCCGATCCCGGTCCACACACCGGCTGCGAGGGGGACGATGGCTGCGTTGAGGTCCTCATCTCTCATGCCCATCAGCCCGATCGCGAGCCCTATTCCGGCGCCAATCAACGCCCCATTGATTAAGGAATCCGACCGTCGTTGGGCAGTCGTGATGGCAGCGACCTCGGGCTTGGGTATCGTGCGTGGACTTCCGTCTACTGTCACGAGCAGGCTATCGGCTCCGACTTCCTGGTAAACAGCCCGGATTTGTTCACCTGAAACCAGAGCGATGATCATCTCGGTGCCCGGCTTCTCGGCCTGCACCTTCTCCCATCTCCCAGGAACGACGCCCGCCTGGGCAGAGATGGTCAAGAACACGCCCGCGAAAACAACGAAGATTGCTTTCCGAAACATATTCTTCCTCCCGACTATGCATTATCTGCCTCTGAGTGAGCAGTTTCAGTGCCAAGTCCCACGAGGTGCGTTTCCCTGCAGAAGCCGCGCAGGACGCGCGCCGGTTGGTTAGAGAGGGCCTGCTCGGTGCAATGACCGCTTGCATCTACCCAATCCTAAGAGGGCCATCTCGCCTACTTCGTGCTCGTCTGGCGGGCTCTCTCGAGCAGCTGCTTCACCGCCGGGTTAGGCTGCAGGATTTCTGCGGCCGAACGTACAGTGATCGTCGGAATTGCCTGGTGCTCCTCGTGAATCCGCATACGGAGCTCTTCGGCCTCGTCTCTCCCCGAAAGCCCGGAATACCCGATCGTGCGGCACAGCCGTCCGAAAAGGAACTCGTTCAGCGGACAGCCGCCGGCGCGCTCTAACCCCTGGGCATTGGTCTGCCAACTCTTGAAGAGATGGGCCTGGGCAAACGACTGGCCCTGCATGGTGATCTCGTTGAGCCCTTCGCCCGCCACCACGAGTCCCCGTCCGAGCCCCGTCACCTGGTCGATCAGCTTATGCATTCCTTCAGTCGAAGTCATCCCCTCGACCAGCGAGTTGTAGAGGTTGTAAGTGGTGAGCGTGACATCGATGAAGACTGTCTCCAGATTCAGCTGTTGGGCCGCTTTCAGGATGTTCTCCCCCAGGATCGACCTCCACATGCTCAAACCCGGGTGGACTTTCACCATGACCTTCTTGTCGCGGTGTCCGATGCGGTTGTTGTTCGATTCGGGAACGCCGATCACACGCCTTTCGTACCAACTCCAACCCAGGACGCGTTTGGATTCGATGTCCCGGTACTGGAAGTCTCTAAGAAACTGATAGGCGGGGTGGCTCGGGTCCATGTCGATCGAGTTGAAATGCGGCATGACCCGAAAACCCATCTTCTGTGCCTTTTCGACAAAACTCCGGCCGGCGTCGCTCGCGACGTAAGTCGGATAGTTCTCATCGTACGCGTCGGTTCTCCAATTCGGGAGGTGGAGCAGCACTCGAGCGGCGGGAAGTACCCCCGCCAGGGCATCGAGAACGTCGGGCTGCGTCGGGCACCAGGAAACAGCCAAGGCGACGTTGTGCATCCAGGAAGGGCGTTCTCTCTCCCGGCTGTCGAGACCATATGCTCGCCACAGCCAGTCGCGGTATGTGCCAGCCGGAATCTTCCAATCTCCTGAAAAGCAGTTGATTCGCCAGGCAAGACCGCCTGCGCTGAGATTTTGATCGACTGGCCCGTACGCCTCGGTGTCGAAGCCGAGCGAGAGAGGTTCCGGATCGGAACCCACATGGAGTGCCTTGTAACGGTACCGTGTGTCTTCGGTCCGCACCCAGAACCCTCCGGTCCCCCCGGCGAGGACGGCGAAAGCCGCTTCCCAGGATGACGGCCACGGCCAGTGCGAGTTGCGGACCAACGAGTCAGAGAGCGGGAGCCGGACACCCTGGAAGAACGGCGCGACCAGCTGAAGATCATCCGTGATGCCTCGGATGTTCCAGCGGCAGGCGCGAACTCCGGGCCGCGAGGAATACCCGGAGGGCTCGACGAGGAGGTCTCCCGAGGCCGGATCGGCCGAGATGGCAATCATACCGTCTCCGTCCCAGCTCTGAAGAATGAATTCTGCCCTGGTGTCGGACACCTGCCGGGCCGCAATGCTTCCGAACTTACTTTCATCGATGCGGGTCGGTTCCCCGTGAACAAAAACGAGGTCGAGCGCCGCCCGGGAAGACAGATCAAACGGCCGGATGCACTCGGTACCGCTCGATCTGCTCTTGAGTGACGTTAGAAATCCCTTGCGGAACAGGGCAGTGAGGGTCCCGGTTTCGACTTGAATCTCGTCTCCGGTGACCCTCACGCTCGCTCCCCGTGGCGAACCCGCTTGACCTGCCGGCTGCGCCGCTTGTGGAGTCGAGTTGGACAAAGAAACGCCGGCCGCGCCGGCAACCTTTATGAACGACCGACGATCGAGCGTCATGAGCCCTCCTCCATTGGTTGCTGATTCTGCATGCCGGGTCGCTCCGCTGAGCGCGCGCGGCTCTGTCCTTCGCTACCTAACTCTGTCCTTCGCACAGTTGTACATCCGAATCCGCGCGGTTATAATACGATTTCTTCTCGAGCCGGCGTAGCTCAAGGGTAGAGCGGCGCATTCGTAATGCGTAGGTTGGGGGTTCAATTCCCTTCGCCGGCTCTCGCTTTCCGGCGGTTCCCACTTCGACCCTGGGTCTAATGTGGGGAATCAGCACTTACTTCGCCTTTTCACCCGGTTCTCTTCTACTCTCTTGAACGTCAGGTGGTCAACTGCATTGCGAACGTGCTGATCGCCGAGGTGGCTGTATCGGAGGGTCATGGCGAGTGTCTTGTGACACATCAGCCTTTGAATGGTGAGAATATCGGTTCCACTCATCGGTTAGAACGGGCATCCGTGAGCCCGTTCTAACCGGCCTGCCTTACGACCGGCCACCCATGGAGGTGAGCCATGATTGTCTCGCGTTCCTTAAGCTCTCCCCCGATGCGGCCCTCTATGGAGTGGAAACTCTGATTTTAGGCGCTGGGGGCACGAACTTGGATCTTCAGTGCGGTTAGTACGTCACCCTGTCTGCTGAAGCCCACGGCAACCGTCAGGCCGTTTTTCAGATCGCTGAACTTCAGCGCCTTGTCTCCCTGGCGGATGACGGTCTGTTCTGTTACCAGAATCTTCATGCCCTTAACTACAAGGTAATCGGCACCGAGGGTCTCGATGACACCCTCGACCGTGGAGACGTTGGAAGTTGTGGCCGGCATCACTGCCACCTTAACCGCCAGGAGACTGCCGTCAGTCTGCTTGACACCGGCGACTTCGATCCAGTCTCCCACCTTCAGGTCTTTGAACTGGATCTGTTGTCCGCCGGCGCCGAATACCGTCTTGTCATTGACCTTCACGGTCACACCGGCCACGACGAGAGAATCGGCTGCCATGCTGACAATCGCTCCGCGGACCGAACTGTAGGGCGGGTCAGTAGACGCCGGCATCACTTCCACGGTGTCGGCCTGAAATGAACTGTCAGACCCTTTGGAACCGCTCGCCGTCACCTGATCTCCGACCTTGAGGTCAGCGAATTTGAGAATCGTGTCCTTCGAGCGGATTACGGTCTTTTCGGTGACGAGAACCTTGACATCGCCAAGGAGAAAGAACCCTGCCCCCAGGCTCATGATGACGCCCTTTATGCGTGCCGGAGAAGCTGTCGGTAAAAGCGCGATTTTCAGCGCCAGGATCGTCCCGTCGGGCTGTTTGGTTCCGGCCACCTCCACCAGATCACCCACTTTCAGATCGCTGAACTTGATCTGCTGAGCGCTCGGCGATGCTATAACTAAAGCGGGGTCCGCCTTGACCGTCACTCCGGAAACAACAATGAAATCAGCACCCCTGCTGCTTATCGCGCCTCGGACGGACGCATTGGTTTGACCGTTATCGTCTGCCCCCTTGACTCTCACAACGAGTGCGAGCAGGGAGCCGTCGGGCTGCAGCAAGGCTTCAACGAAGGCTTTCGCGCCCACTGCCAGGGTGCCCGCGATCTTCGTCTGTGACCCCAGCTTGACCACCACAACCTTATCGGCCGCTTTTAGGGAAACGGAAATCGAGTCGAAGGCTGTCACTACCCCGGCCACCGTCACCCGGTTCGGATCGGCAACGGCGATCCTGGTGGCCACGATCTCTCCGTTAATAACTTGGCCGAGGATGTCCACATACTGCCCGACCGCCAGATCGCGGATTGTCTTCTTGACTTTGTCCTGGCTCAAAATCTCGGTTTGCGCTGTGACACGTACAGCCTTTGAGGAGACCTGGATCACGCCTTCGCTGTCACTCGTCACTTGGGTCTTCTCGATCTTCCCGGACAATTTGACGCTGTTTTGCGGCTGCACTCCAGTAGCGGCGAGCACTCCGTTTTCGGCAACCCGACCATGGACTGTGACGATCTCTCCCGCCGCCGGGAAGTACTCTGCGAACGCCAGGCCCTCCGGGACGAACTCGACCCCTGCAACCTGCAGGAGCCCGGCTGCGGCTTGCTCCACCACGCCGGTAACAGTCACTCGGCCGACATCGCCGACGGAAACGAACTTCGCCAATAGTCCTTGGTCAGTCCACTCCGCCTTCACATAAAGAATCGAACCGGCAGGGACTGCCTCGGGTGCCACTGCGTCACCAAGGGTGTTCAGGAGCGTGGTCTGCTCATCGAGGAGCACCCTCATCACGAAGCCTTGGGTAATGCCGGTCAGCCAGACACCGGTTTCAAAATCGCCTTCCACGCTCTGCGCGACGGTACAGAAGGACGCGGTCCCAGGCGGTTGGTCAGCACGTGCGGCGGTCGTTGAAGTCAATAAGACCGCGAAAATGACCGTTGACAGACCAAGGAGATGAACCCAGTTTCCCTGACGATGTCGAATACTCATGTTTCCTCCCCGAGAAGAATGAGCGCCCAGTGTTCCACCTGAGCAGTCGACTCGATTATATGCCTGTCGCCCAAGACAGAGGGAGACCAAATGGGGAGAGACCAAAAAGGGAGAGAGACGGCCCCCGACTGACAAAAGGTCGCAGGCGGAGGACAGGAGGATTGCTGAGCTGGAGGGCAAGATCGGCCAGCAGGCGCTGGAGATTGATTTTTTAGCAAGAGCCTTCGTCATGTTGGAAATAATGCGTTCAGTTCGAGGCAGGAAGCCGGCCCTTGCCAGGAGCCGGAAAGGGATTCGTAATGCGTGGGTTGGGGGTTCAATTCCCTTCGCCGGCTCTCTTACCTGGCTGGGCCCCCGATCTCCTGACTTCCTTCGGCCAGACCTGCTTACCGGCGATCGTCTCTTCGAATATCACCTCGTCGCCGGCGATTACTGCATGATAGAGCTCTACATCGCAGTCCGGGACGAAGTGTTCGGCGATCTCGTGAAGCACCTTGAGAGACAGCTGGAGCTCGTCGCGATGCCGATCGTGGGAGAACGGAAGGAACTTCGCGATTTTCTGCACAAGAAACTGCTGCCCGCGGCAGTCATCGTGGGTGATGACGACGATTTGAACCGGATGCCCCTTGTGGTTGTTCAGGATCAGCGACAGTTGTTCAATGAATATCTTGAACTGCTTGGGGAGCTGCAGCCGCGCCGTTAATCCAATCGGAAACACACTGCCTGGAATGACAAGCGGCGTGAACTCACCCGGCGCGAGACCCAGGTGCTCCCTGATGAATTCCTGGAAAGCTGCCTGGAACCTGTTATCACTGCAATAGATGACTACTGCCCGTGGGGGAGTCAGAGTGAGCCTGGCCATGGATCGCCTCCAGAAGAAATATTAGAACATCTCGCTCCCACCGCAGAGACAATTCGGGCTTCTTTGTGGGGAGGAGCCCGTATGACGTTCGGGTTCAGTCGACTGTTATACTTAAGGGATATTTACGCGACCCTGCCTTTTGATATCGGCCATGCACCTGGAGGAGAGACATGGGTGAAGACAACGGCGTGTGGCCTGGTGGCCAACCTGCAGTCGGGCAGCGCGCAGAGCGCACGCGCGAAGTCCTCGAGCGTGATATCGAGTTGTTTACCGCGATCTCCGGCGATCGCAATCCGTTGCACTACGACGAAGAGGCCGCACGGGCAACGAAGTTAGGCGGGATTATCGTCCAGGGCGGTATTATCACCGCCATTCTGAATGCTGTCGTGGCGGAAGATCTTCCGGGGCCGGGCACCGTATTCCTCCACGTCGAGTGGAACTTTAAAGCACCGGTGCGTCCAGGGGACAAGATCACCGGGATAGTAGAAGTTCTCTCAGTACGGACGGACAAGCCGATTACCGAACTGAGAACCGTGGTGAAGCGCAGTGACGGAACGATCGCGCTTGAAGGCACCGCTGTCTGCTATACCATGCCCCTGTCACGCGGCGGTTAACCATCGATGCTCTACGCACTTCTCACTGGCATCACGTTGCTGGCCTTTGCCGCCAACTCCCTGTTGTGTCGAACGGCGCTCGGCGCCGGTCTGATCGATCCTGTGTCCTTTTCCACCCTTCGTCTTGTCAGTGGCGCCATCGTTCTCGTTCCGCTGGCCTGGCTGACCGGGAAATCGAGACTTGAGGCGAAGGCGAAAGGATCATGGGGCTCCAGCCTGGCGTTGTTTATATACGCTATCGCTTTCTCCTTGGCTTACGTGTCGCTGGACGCCGGGATGGGCGCGCTCATTCTGTTCGGTGCCGTGCAGGCGACCATGGTCGGGATGGGACTGAAATCAGGCGAGCAACTGCACGCTGTTCAGTGGCTCGGGTTGATCTCGGCGCTGGGAGGGCTAACGTATCTTTTCTCTCCCGGCATCGCCGCACCGGATCCGGTCGGAGTATTGTTGATGCTGTCAGCCGGCGTCGCCTGGGGCCTCTACTCGGTTCGAGGCCGGAGGGCCGCGGCGCCTGTCTCGTCAACGGCCGCCAATTTCCTTCGTGCCGTGCCTATCTCGGCCGGCGCCAGCCTGCTTGCTCTTTCCTTCATTCACGCCCAACCGGCTGGGATCATCCTGGCCGTCGTGTCAGGGGGGCTCACCTCCGGGCTGGGATATGTCCTTTGGTACAAAGCGCTACGTGGCCTCACCACCACCCAGGCCGCTGTCGTTCAGCTTTTGGTGCCCATTCTTGCCGCCTTCGGAGGTATAGCCTTTCTCGGTGAACGGCTATCCGTCCGCCTGGCCATTTCCAGTGCACTCATACTAGGAGGCGTCGCCGTGGCCGCCTTGAGCAGAGCTTCAAGGCGGGATACTGCTGCGCTTCCATCAAAGACCTGAAATCGCAAAGGAGAAGCACATGCAATCCGAGCAGAGGTCGAATGGAAAGCCGGAGATCGTTGTCGTTACCGGAGCTTCAGCCGGAGTGGGTCGGGCCACGACAAGAGCGTTCGCACAAAGAGGCGCTCACCTCGGGCTGCTCGCTCGAGGCAGGGACGGCTTGGAGGCAGCCCGGCGGGAGGTCGAAGACGCGGGAGGAAAGGCCTTGGCGATTCCGACCGATGTATCCGACTGGAACCAGATTGAGAAGGCCGCAGAGCGTGTCGAGAGAGAACTCGGGCCGATTGATATCTGGATCAACAATGCCATGGTCTCGGTCTTCTCGCCCTTCAAGGAAATGACCCCGGAAGAATTCAAACGGGTAACCGATGTGACCTATCACGGATACGTGTGGGGGACCCGAACGGCTCTCAAACGGATGCTCCCCCGGGACCGCGGGGTCATCGTACAGGTTGGGTCCGGGCTGGCCTATCGCGCGATACCCCTGCAGTCCGCCTACTCGGGCGCCAAACACGCTATCCAGGGATTCACTGAGTCTGTGCGCAGCGAGTTGATTCACGATCGGAGCAAGGTGCACATTACGATGGTGCAACTGCCGGCAGTGAACACTCCCCAATTCGGGTGGGTAAAGAGCCGTCTGCCCCGGAAGCCCCAACCCGTCCCGCCCATATATCAGCCGGAAGTGATTGCCGATGCCATTTACTGGGCGGCTCACCATCGCCGCCGCGAAGTGAATGTGGGCATTTCGACGACCGCGGTCATTGGTTTGAATAAGGTATTTCCGGGAATGGGCGACCTTTATCTAGGAAAGACGGGCTACGAATCGCAACAGTACGACGGGGCGGCGGAGCCTGATCGAAAAGACAATCTTTGGTCGCCGTTGCCCGGTGATCACGGTGCCCACGGTGAGTTCGATGATCGGGCATACGCCCGTAGTCCTCAGTTCTGGCTCTCGAAGAATCGGGTCTGGGTGGGAGCCTTTGCCGGGGCGGTCGCCGCTGCCGGGCTGGCATTTGCCTTGAAGGCACGAACCTCCAAGGAGTGAGCCGGACCTCGCGTCCTTCGCGGCTTGTGAAGGTCCGTGTCCGGGTTCGCGTCCGTGTCAGTCCGAGTTCGGGGCAAGTAGTCAGGGTGAGGACGGGGTCTTGGTCTCCCTGACCAGTTCGCGGATGATTCGAAGGGCCTCTTGAGCTCGTCGATCGGCGGTCGTACCGGCCTCGACGAGCTCAAGGGTCATTCGGGTTCCAGTCCGCCACACCGTAATTCTAAAGACGAAGCAGTCGAAGCACGCTACGGTCTCGGTCTCGGCCGCTCGGTTCGCGGCCGGTTCCTGCTTTTCCGATACCAATCTGACGAGTGTGGTCAGCTTATCGACAGGCACCCGTTCCGCTTCTTCCCCGGGCTTCCACCGGAGTCCCCTTGGTGAAAAATGCCATTCTTCTGGCCCGCCCGCGAAACCGCCCGTTCTCTCCACTATCAGCCCCTCGTAGGGCGGTTCCGCCGGTGTCTGTAGTGATTCCTGACCAAAAGCCGGGCCCCCCGGCCAGAGCCAGAATGACGCGAGACAGCAGAGTCGGAACCACGACAACCAAGATAGTTGCTTCATTGGCGCACTCATATGACGACCCGGCGGAGTTTTTCTTAGGAGCTTTGCGGTGCAGTCCTCCATAATCGGACACTCAACCGCATTCTGGAGGTGCTGTGACAAATCGAAATATTGCCGTGGCCGTCGCTGTCAGTGTGCTCTGTTTCCTCTCGGTTCCGGACGCCGGCTTTGGCCAGCCTGTGCAAAAGGAACCCGCTGCTGCGGCTCCCGAGCCTAGCCTTGTTTCATTCTCGGCCGGTGCCCTCATTGTCGTTACCCCGCCGGAGTACGGCGGCAGTTGGTCGGCCCTCTCGATCATTGACGAAAGGCCGGAAAGCGGCTGGGCCACGCCTGAAGGAGTCGTTTCGCCCCAAATCATCGTCATTGGACTGCCTGAAAAAACCGTTCTTAAGACACTGACCTTTGACCTTGGACGTACCGACGGGACCGGCCGTGGGGCCAAGGACATCCTGGTTGAAATGTCGGATACCAGTGCGACCGCCGATTTTCAAAAGATCGGTCAAGTCGCTCTCAAAGACAAAGTCAACAATCAGACCTTTCCGGTCCAGGCCGAAATAGCCGGGCGCTGGGTCCGTCTTACGATTCAGAAGAATCACGGTTCAACGCAGTACGTTGAGCTCATGGACTTCCGGGCGAGCGGAAAACAGCTGACTCGCACTCCGGTTGCCAATGTCTCCGGTACCTACGATACGGACTACAATCAATTCCATGTGCTGCAGGAAGGGACGTCCCTAACCGGCTGCTACGAATACAACGAGGGAGTATTGACCGGCGGGATAGAGGGCCGTGTTCTGAAGTTCACCTGGATCGAGCGGGACAAAAGAGGCCCGGCCATCATGGTGATATCGGCTGATGGCAAGAGACTCGTTGGTATGTGGTGGCATGAGAAGGCAACAGGGGCGCCAGGCGTGTGGAACGGAGAGAAGGCTGGCGATGAAGTTGGCACTTGCCCGCATTGGGCCGGAGGCGCCGCCCAGCAGTTAACCCGGGATCTTGAGGAGTCGGGCCGGGCGCGGATATACGGGATCAACTTCGATACCGATTCGGCCGTAATCCGGGAGGAGTCGAAGCCGACTTTGGAGCGGATCGTCACCGTGCTGAAGGGAAAAACAGATTGGCAGATGACGATCGAAGGACATACGGATGCCACGGGTGCAGCGGCGCACAATCAGACGCTTTCCGAGAAGCGCGCGCAGTCGGTCAGAGATTTTCTCGTGGCGGCAGGGATTGCCGCAACTCGTCTTAAGCCCGTCGGGTTAGGCGCGACGAAGCCGGTTGGACCAAATGATACCGAGCTGGGACGAGCTCAGAACCGACGAGTGGAGTTGGTTCGGCAGTAGCGAGTGCAGCGAGCCCTCGGAGTGCGCAAGCACGGCTCTGCCTTCTTTTCGGCCTGAAGATCTTGCGAGGCGGCAAAAGCTCGCGGAATGTTATTCGTGTCATTCGTTGGCCCGCCGTGCGCGGTTCGCTGAAATAACGGCCTCTATTCGCCATCCCGCGATTCGCTTACCATGTTTCTATGAATCGAAGAAGGTTCCTGACGACGTCGTCGACGGCGGTCACGGCAGCGGGCAGTACCTTTGCCGCTCCAGCCGAAACCTTACCCACCACTCAGCAAGCCCCGCTCCCTGACCTGGGAACACATTGGACGAATGTTTTCGAGAAACTCTCCGCTCGATGCCAGCCGAAGCTCAGCTTTCTTCGGGATGAGTTCTCCGATCCCAAGTCGTGGTGCGAGCGGGCACGCAAGACGCTTCTCGCCGACTTCCATTACAGTCCTCCCGCTTGCGAGCCGGGAGCCGAGATCCGGGACCGCACTGATTGCGGCGAGTACACACGGGAACATGTCACTATCAACACGACACCCGATATCCGCGTGTCGACGTACCTGCTTGTCCCGAAGGGCAAGGACCGCAAAATGCCGGGGATTGTCGCTCTTCACGATCATGGGGGCTTCTACTTCTGGGGCAAGGAAAAACTCGTCCGCGTTGAACCGGAGAATCCTGAGCTGACAAGCTACAAGGAAACCTACTACGCAGGGCGCAGCATTGCCGATGAATTGGCCAGACAGGGGTACGTGGTCATCGTTCCCGACATGCTTCATTGGGGCGAGCGTGGGCTTTACTTCGACGCGGACCCGCCGCGGATTGTGAAGAGGACGCTGGAAGTGACCCGGGCGGACGTGGAAGAGTTCAACCGTCGTTCCTCCGCTCATGAGGAACTGATCAGCCGCACCGCCCTGACGTGCGGGGTGACCTGGTCCGGCATCATCGTATGGGATGATCTCCGGGTGACCGATTACTTGATAAGCCGACCGGAGGTCGACGCCGGTAAAGTGGGTTGTATAGGGTTGAGCCTCGGCTCGGTGCGCTCGATTTACCTCGGCGCGCTGCACGAGGCGGTGCGTGCGGCAGTACCGGTGTGTTGGATGGCCGAGTATCAGGGTATGGCGCGCAATAACGTCAGGCACGGGATCGGATTCACGAAACTCGTCCCCGGACTCTATGGCGACCTCGATTGGCCGGACGTCGCCGCGCTGCATTGGCCTGGCTCGCTCATGACCATCAATGGGCTCAAAGACAGGCTCTATCCGCTCGAAGCCGCCCAGCGGGCCGTCGAAAAACTGCGCCGGGTTTTTTCCAAGATGGGGGCGCCTGGGAAGTACGAAGGCGTCTTCTTCGATGGCCCTCACGAGTTTAATCGTGAAATGCAGGATCGGGCGTTTGCCTGGCTGAAGAAGGAGCTGAGCGCGTAACGACCATGATGAAAAGAAGCATCCTCTTCTCGCTGCTTGTTGTTCTGCTGGTTCAGTTGCCGGTCCTTGCCCAGGCGGATTTGAAGAAGCTTGACGCCTGTTTTGCGAAGGCTCTCGCAGATTGGGAGGTTCCCGGGATGGCGATTGCGATCGTCAAGGACGATGCGGTCGTCTTTCAAAAAGGCTACGGAGTCTGCGAGCTCGGCAAGCCGGCGAAGGTCGACGAAAACACCCTGTTCGCCATTGCTTCAAACACGAAAGCCTTTACGGCCGCCGCTCTTGCGATTCTGGTCGACGAAGGGAAGGTTTCCTGGGATGACCGGGTTCAGGACTACCTGCCTTACTTTCAGCTCTACGATCCTTACGTCAGCCATGATTTTCGAATCAGGGATCTGCTCTGCCACCGCAGCGGCATCCAGACCTTCGGAGGCGATCTCATCTGGTACGGGACTCCCTACAGCCGCGAGGAAGTAGTGCGCCGTGCCCGTTACCTCCCACAGGCCTTCCCGTTCCGGTCCGGCTACGGTTACTCGAACATCATGTTCATCGCCGCTGGGGAAGTCGTTGAAAAGGTGACCGGGCAACGCTGGGAGCAGTTCATCCGTGACCGTTTCCTGTCCCCGCTCGGGATGAAACGAACGGTCCTGTCGGTGAAGGAACTGGCCGCAAAAACGAATGTCGCGACTCCGCACGCGGAGTTGGAGAACAAACTCTCGACATTCCCATGGCGCGACTGGGCTAACACCGTACCGGCCGGCGGCATTATTTCGTCTGTGGCCGACCTGTCGCACTGGCTGCGCCTTCAGCTCGGTCGCGGCACTTATGGAGGGAAACAGTTCTTCTCGGAAAGACAGTCGCGCGTCATGTGGACGCCCCACGTTTCATTTGTGTCGAGCAAGCGAGGCGAGGAGCGCAATCCGAACGCGCGATTAAGCGGGTACGGGCTCGGCTGGCAACTGTCGGCTTATCGGGGCGCGCTCCTGGCACACCACGGAGGAGCTTATGACGGTATGGTGTCCCACACCGGCATCGTCCCCGACAAGCAAATCGGAGTCGCGGTCCTGACGAACAGCACAACCGCGATCGCAAATGCCTTGGTCTATCAAGTGCTTGATGCCTACATGGGCGATAGCCAAACGGATTGGAGCGCGCAGGAGCTGGCCAGGTCCAGGGAGAACAAGAAAAGGACTCTGGCGGAGCGGGCGCTTGCTGACAGCCGGCGAGTGGCGGACACGAAACCCTCGCTTCCACTCCAAAGCTACGCGGGGACTTACGGCGGGCCGATGTACGGAGACGCCGAAATCAAAGTCGAGGACGGGAGGCTGGTCTTGGCCTTTCTGCCCAACCCGGAGCTGACCGGGGATCTGACTCATTGGCACTTCGACACGTTTGCAGTGAAGTGGCGAACTGCTTTCCCCTGGTTCGGGAAAGGCAAGGTGCAGTTCCTCCTGGACGACGAAGGGCAGGTCGTGGAGATGAAGATTGATGTTCCGAACGAGGATTTCTGGTTTACCGAGCTGGAATTCAAGAAGAAGAGGTAAGTTGACAGAACCTGTAAAGCTGCACTTGAGATATTGGGCAATATCAGCACACAAATAATCAATTTGGCAATTTTTCCGTTGCTTCTCCGCTCGACTCTCGCCTATCATCTTGCATTGCCTTCCTTTGAGCGTTTGAAAGGAAGCTGGAACACGAACTTTTAGGAGGCCCGGTGTTCCGCGCTGCCGGACGCCGGGCGTTGGCAAGATGTACCGCGACCGAAAACCAAACGTATCAAGCCGCGAATCTGACTCGCCGTCACCGCTCTCTCACCCAACCTCAAACGGGAAGCTCCGGTGCGGAGGAGCCTGCGCAAAGGCCAGTGAATGCCGGGAGCTCGGTTGGCTGGAGGCCAGCGGAACGCACGGTCGTTCCTGCACGGAAATCAGGAGCATCCTGGAGAGTATCAGCGATGCCTTCTTCAGCCTCGACTATTCTTGGTGCTTTACGTATGTGAACGAAACAGGTGAAAGACTGCTCGGCAAACGAAGAGCTGACCTTATCGGGAAACCGATTTGGGACCTTTTTCCCGAGGCCAGGGGCTCTCGCTTCGAGCTCGAGTATCGGCGTGCCCTCGTTACGAGGGCGCCGGTGCTTTTCGAAGAATATTTTCCGCCTCATAGAACCTGGTACGAGGTCCGGGCCTACCCGAGCGAGGTCGGTCTGAGTGTCTACTTCACGGACGTAACGTCACGGAAGGAAGCTGTAGAAGAACTGAAGAGGAACGGCCGGCGGTTCGCTCTCCTGGCTTGGGCATCAAATCAACTTCTGTCAGCGGCTCAGCCTGAAGACACTCTGCAGCAACTGTGCGATGAGGCGATGAAGGAACTGAATTGCGACACGTTCCTCGCCTACCTGATCGAGGACGGCTCGAGTCATCTTCGCCTGCATGCGTCTGCCGGGCTTACGGACGCCAGCCGAGCCGAAGCCGCGCGGCTGGCACCAGGTCAAGGCATCGCCGGGAAGGTTGCCATCCACGGTCGGAGGATCGTTCTCGACTCGGTCCAGTCGTCTCAGGATCCCGCCAGCCAAATGGTACGCTGCCTGGGGTTGCGCGCCTACGCATGTCATCCTCTGATCGCCGATGACAAGGTGCTGGGCACGATTTCGTTTGGCACGCGCTCACGCGACCGGCTGGCCGGATCCGAACTGGATTTGATGCAAGCCTTCGCAAACCAACTGGCGATTGCCATGGAACGAAGGCGGGCCGAGGAGCGGCTGCGCTGTCTGCACCTGAAGGAACAGCAGCATGCTGAGAGGCTCGAGGAGGAGGTTCGGGCCAGAACGGCACAATTGGCATCGGCCAACGCCGAGTTGATGACAAGAAACGCCATGCTCCAGTCTCTGGCGTTTCAGCTCACAGAAACGGAGCAGCGGGAGCGGCGCCGCCTGTCGGAGGTCTTGCACGACAACCTGCAGCAGTTACTCGTGGCCGCGAAGTTTCGGGCGAGCTGTGCGGGGGCGCAGCAGGCGAAGAACGGTGCGAGGTCCGACGACTTGGAGAAAGTTGACCAGCTTCTGACCGAGTCGATCAATGTCTCCCGGTCGCTTGCCTACGAGTTGAGCCCTCCTATCTTGGAGCAGTTCGGTTTGGGTGCCGCGTTAAAGTGGCTGGCTGATCACATGGCACGGATGCACGCTGTCAACGTCCATGTGGATACTCAGGAGGAGCTGGCAGCGCCCTCGGTGAGCGTGTTTCTGTTCGGCGTCGCGCGAGAGCTCCTGCTGAACGTCGTCAAGCACGCGGGAGTCCGGGAAGCCTGGCTGGAAGCGGCACGATCGGCGGAAGAGACCCGAATAACGGTCAGGGACCAGGGGGCCGGATTCCAGGCGGAAGAAATACTGGCTTCAGCCGGAAAAGCAGCGGGTTTGGGGCTGCCTGGGATTCGCGAGCGAGTCGCGGTTCTCGGCGGGCGGCTGGATATCGACGCCTCGGCAGGCGGCGGAACTCGCGTCACTGTGCGCATTCCGCACCCAGTTGAGCACTTTGGTAATTCCGAATTTAAGTGACAACTCCCGGTTGCCCGCCTTACGAATAGGACATGATGCACCTTATGGCAAAGGGCCGGGAGTGGGTCGAGGCCCGCACCAACGAGGTCGCGGGCGAATTAGGCCTGGGGAATGTTCGGGGCCGTTGGGTCGAAGAGACCGAAACGACTTACGAGCTCCGGGTCGGCAGCTTCAAGCAGGACTGCGTCTTCAGTCCTGCCTGGCTGGTGTACTGCAGTTACGATATCAGTCAGCCACTACGCGGACTCATAATGAACGAAATCAGGGTCAAGCTCATGGCCCTGAAGCGTGGTTTGAGTCAAGATACCGCGGCGTGAGTCCCATTGCCGTTGCGGCGCCGCCGCGAAGACCTCCCGTCCTGATGTGGCAGCATGATCCCGAGCGTTTTGATTTTCTTGAAGAAGGTACTCTTGTGCATTCCGAGCTCGCGGGCGGCCGCCTCCCGGTTGTAGTTTTGGCGGGAGAGCGCCTGCAGCAGAGTTTCTATCTCGACCGCTTTCACGGCGCTTTCGAGTCGCGAAGGGCTGCCGGGAACAGCGGCACGCACCAGAGTGTCGGGTAAGTGGAAAGCTTGAATCATTCCGTTTGAGCACATCACGAAGGCGCGCTCGATGAGGTTTTCGAGCTCGCGGATGTTTCCTGGGTAATCGTAACCGATCAGTGTCTCCATGGCCTCCTGGCTGATCCCGCTGATTGTTCGCCTCTGCAGCCTGTTAAAACGGGCTATGAAATGCTTCACGAGAGCAGGAATCTCTTCCCGCCGCTCGCGCAATGGAGGGAGGTCCAGACGAATGACGTTGATCCGGTAGTAGAGGTCGTGGCGAAAACCGTTTTCCTGGACTAGAGTCCACAGGTCGCGGTTACTGGCGACAATCACCCTCACATCCGCTCGGATCGACTTGGTCCCGCCCAGCGGTTCGAAGCTTCTTTCCTGGAGGACCCTCAACAGTCGCACTTGCAGGCAGGGGCTGATGTCGCCAATCTCGTCGAGGAAGAGAGTTCCCCCTTGCGCGAGCGCAAACCGGCCGGGCTTATCCTTCACCGCACCGGTAAACGCCCCAGCCTTGTATCCAAAGAGCTCGGATTCGAGCAGGGAATCCGGGAGCGCCGCGCAATTCACGGCGACAAAGGGTCGCTGACGGCGAGCACTCAGCTGGTGGATTGAACGGGCCAGCACCTCTTTGCCGGTTCCGGTCTCGCCCTGTATGAGAACGGTGCTGTCCGAGGCGGCGATCTGCGGTAGCAAGTCCACAATGAGCCGCATGGCTTCACTCGAGGCCACGTAGTCAGTCGAGTACTCCCCGGCCGTCTCCGCTTGCTTGTCTTCGCCGTTCAAGGCCCTGAAAGTCTCGACTCCCCCGATGGTTTTGCCAGATCGGTCCTTCAGGACGGAGGTCGATACGCTTACCGGTATGTGGTTGCCGATGGCGTTGACGACCAGGGCGTGCCTGTCGAGGACGCTTCCTCCCGATGCCATTGTCTGATTGAGCGGACAAAATCCGCCACAAAGGCTGGAGCGGAAGACAGCCGAGCAGGACCGGCCAATGGCCTGGCAGCGGTTTAAACCAAGTATCCGCTCGGCGGCACTGTTGAAGTAGGTGATTCGTCGCTGGGTGTCGACGGCAAAAACGCCGTCCGTTACGCTATCCAGGATTGTTTCAGCGGAAGTGTAACTCTCGAGCACGTCCGGATTTTGCATGGTTTTCCCTTGCCACCCGCGGTGGATACCCCTCGACACACCAACACCTTGGATGCGCATTTTCCGGGACGCGCAAGACGGATTATATAGCACGTCAAAGTGAGGATCAAAGGGAAAGCTGACCGCTGACGGCTGAGAAGGTGAAAAAACCAAGCGTGTCGACGGGCTTTTATCGTGGCCGGACTCTCCAGAGTCCGGCGCGTACATCGTGCAACCAGCCATCATCCACGCGCCGGACTCTGGAGAGTCCGGCCACGATAAAAGCCCGTCGAC
>RPQK01000050.1 GCA_003819755.1 Acidobacteriota bacterium
CCGCCATGGCTCGCCTGGGATTTGCCTCGGCGTATCTGCTGGCGGAAAGGTAATCCTGTCAATCCTGTTAATCCTGTCGAGATGACTCTTTTTTGACAGCTTAACAGGATTGACCGAATTCTTGCTCCAACGCGGTTTAACCGGTATAACAGCGAGATGACCTGCGCATCGTACTCAAAGACCGTTCCTCTCCCGTTCGTTGTTCTGATCATTATCGTAATGACCGCCGTTCCGGCCTTCGGCCAGAAGCGTAGCCCGCTAAAAAACGGGTGGATGATCCAATCATCCGCCGAGGTGAAGCAGGCAGGCGAGATTATCTCGACCCCGCAGTTCCAGCCGACCGGCTGGTACCGGACCTCGGTCCCCTCGACGGTCGTCGCCGCACTGGTTCAAAACAAGGTCTATCCCGACCCGCATTTCGGCATGAATATCCGGCAGATGCCTGGGGTCAAATACAACGTCGGGCAGAACTTCTCCAACGTCGAAATGCCGGAGGACAGCCCTTTCAGATCCTCCTGGTGGTACCGGACGGAGTTCGGCTTACCGGGTGGTGCGGAACCTGACCGTGCGCTCTGGCTTCACTTTGACGGCATCAACTTCAGAGCCAACATCTGGCTTAATGGACAACAGATCGCCGACTCCAAAAACGTCGCCGGTTCTTTCCGCACGTATCAGTTCGACATCAGCAAGATCGCCTCGTTCGGCCAGAAGAATATCCTTGCTGTCGAGGTCTTTGCCCCTACTCCTCGGGATCTCGGCATCACTTTCGTGGACTGGAACCCGGCCCCCCCCGACAAGATGATGGGGCTCTTCCGAGACGTCTACCTGACCTCAACTGGCCCCGTTTCAGTCCGTTATCCTCAAGTGGTCTCCCGGCTGGAGATGCCCTTGCTCGCCAAGGCTAGACTCAAGGTAAACGTCGAACTGCGCAGTGCAGCAGATAAACCGGTCAAGGGAGTCCTCAAGGGGGTGATCG
Source organism: Acidobacteriota bacterium (assembly GCA_003819755.1). Lineage (GTDB taxonomy): Bacteria > Acidobacteriota > UBA6911 > RPQK01 > RPQK01 > RPQK01. Next base: position 977 of record RPQK01000050.1, read on the forward strand.
AGAAAATCGAATTCTCCCAACCCGTCGAGCTGGCTGCTGGCGAGACTAAGACAGTCTCGTTTGAGGACGCCGCGTTCCCGCAGCTTGTCCTGTCGAACCCAAAGGTCTGGTGGCCGGCCCAGCTCGGCGCACAGCCGCTCTATCCCTTGTCGGTTCAGTTTCTGGTTGACGGAAAGTTGTCGGACAGCCAGTCGATTCGCTTCGGCATCCGGGAGATAACGTCCGAGCTCAACCAGGAGGGCTACACCCTTTTCAAAATCAACGGTCAGAAGATTCTCATACGGGGCGCCGGCTATACACCTGAAATGCTCCTTCGTTCTTCTCCCGAGCGACAGGAGGCCGAGATCGCATATGTCAAGCACATGAACCTCAACACCATCCGCCTTGAAGGCAAACTCGAGGATGACCATTTCCTGGAGACCTGTGACCGAGAGGGCATTCTTGTCATGGTCGGCTGGTGTTGCTGCGATCACTGGGAGCGCTGGAAGGACTGGGAGGACGAAGACTACCGAGTGGCGGCCGAATCGCTCGAATCCCAAATCCGACGCCTGCGGAGCCACGCCTCGACGCTCGTCTGGCTGAACGGAAGCGACAATCCTCCGCCGGCCAAGGTCGAACAGATGTATTTGGACATCCTGAAGAAGCTTGAGTGGCCGAATCCGGTCATTTCATCCGCGACCCAGAAGAAAGCCGAACTGACCGGGCCGAGCGGCGTGAAGATGAGCGGCCCGTACGAGTACGTGCCCGCCTCGTACTGGCTCGAGGACAAGAAGAACGGCGGTGCGTTCAGCTTCGCCACCGAGATCAGTCCCGGCCCCTCTGTCCCACCGGTCGAGAGCATTCGCGCAATGCTGCCCGCCGAGCACCTTTGGCCGATCGACGAATACTGGAGCTTCCATTGCGGCGGCGGGCAATTCAAGACTCTCGATGTCTTTACGGCTGCCCTCAACGCTCGCTTCGGCACGGCGAAGGGGCTGGAGGACTATGTCAACAAGGCGCAGGCCCTGGCCTACGAAAGCCACCGGGCGATGTTCGAAGGCTACGCGCGCAACAAGTACGTATCGACCGGCGTGATCCAGTGGATGCAGAACAACGCCTGGCCCTCGATGATCTGGCATCTCTATGACTTCTACCTGCGTCCTGGCGGGACGTATTTCGCCGCAAAGATGGCTTGTGAACCGTTGCATATCCAGTACTCCTACGACGACCGTTCGATTGTGGTGGCCAACTCCTTCTACACTCCGTTTAAGGGGCTGAAGGCGACTGCTCAAGTGCTGAATTTTGACTTGAAGGAAAAGTTCTCCAAGACCGCTGATGTCAGTGTGGACCCGGACAGCATCGCGAGGGTCTTCACCCTACCCGAGATCGCGGATCTGAGCACGACACACTTCCTGCGGCTGACCCTGACTGACGCGAAAGGCCAGGTCCGGAGCTCGAACTTCTATTGGCTCTCGACCAAACCGGACGTCCTCGATCAGTCGAAAGCCAAGTGGTACTACACACCCTGTTCCTCCTACGCTGATTTCACGGCCCTCGAGTCGCTCCCCGAGGTCCAGTTAAAGGGGGCGGTTCGATTTGAGACCCAGAAGGACAGCCAACTGGCTCGCGTCACCGTCCAGAATCCGAGTAATTCACTGGCGTTCATGGTCAGGTTGCAGGTGGTCTCGGGCGAGCAGGAAATACTGCCGGTTTTCTGGGATGACAACTACTTCTCCCTGCTGCCTGGCGAAAAGCGGGTCGTCACCGCCTCGTTGAAACCCCCGCGAGGAGCGGCGAAGCCGAAGGCCGTGATCAGCGGCTGGAACATCGCCCGGCAGGAGGTGAAGTAGGGAGAGTTTTTGACAGGATTTACAGGATTACAGGATTTTCCTGGTTGAAATCCTGTTAACCCTGTAAATCCTGTCCAGGGCTCCCCCAAAAAGCGATGATCAACAAGACGCTCTTTCCTCAAGGACCTCAAGGACCTCAAGGACCTCAAAGACCTCAAGGACCTTAAAGACAGACCTTGAGCGTCTTTGAGGTCTTTGAGGTCTTTGAGGTCTTTGAGGTCTTTGAGGTCTTTGAGGTCTTTGAGGTCCTTGAGGTCCTTTCCTCCGGCAGGCACGCCTACTCCCGCCCAATCAACCCCATGTTCTCCAGAATCCCCTTCAGCTTCGCCATATTCGCTTCGGTGCAGTGGCCGACAGGCTTGATCGGGTCTCCGGCGAAAACTCCGACGAGATTCAAGGCGTCTTTGATGACGACCGGAAAAGTGCCCAGGGTAAATGCCACCCGAAGCGGCGCCAGCCGGTACTGGGCTTCGAGCGCGCCCTGGAGGTCGCCCGCCTGGAACTTCTCATAGATCTCAACAACAAGCGCGGGCGCGACATTCGCTGTCGCCGCAACACATCCATAGCCGCCGTAGACCAGAGTTGCCAGAATGAGCGTGTCGCGGCCAGCCATGACCCGGAAGTTCTTTCCCCTGGTTCGCCGGATATACTCGGACATCAACGTAAAATCGCCGCTGCTGTCCTTGACGCCGACGATGTTTGGGCTGTCTGCCAATCGCTCGATCAGCCCCGCGGACATGTTGATTCCGGTCCGATCAGGGTTGTTGTAGAGGAGAACTGGGAGGCGAGTCGAGGAAGCGATGGTCGCGAAATGCTGGTAAAGCTCTTCCTCGCTGGGCGAGATAAACATCGGGGTGAGAACCGTCACCGCTTGGGCGCCTTCCTTTTCGGCCAGCTGGGCAAGCTCAGCGCATTCCCGGGTAGTGATAGCACTGGCGCCGGCATACACCGGAACCCGCCCCTTGACCTGATTCAGCGTAATCCGTATCGCACGCCTCTTCTGCTCCAGATCAAGACCGTAGAACTCCCCGGTCGTCCCCAGGACGAAAACCCCGTGAACGCCGCCGCGGATCACGTGCTCGACAACGTTTCTGAGTGCTTGCTCGTCAACGCGGTCCTGCGCGTCGACAGGAGTAATCACTGGAGGGACAACACCGCGAATGAAGTCAACGTCCATTAATTTGGCCTCCGTTACAGCCTGGCTTTCGTTTCCTGTTTCTTCAGTTCCAGCCGGCGGATGTCGCCGACAATAAGCAGATAGGACAAGGCGCCGAGCGCCCCCATCGACCCAACATAGAGGAGCGCCCCGTTAAACGAGTCGGTGACAGCGAGGATGTATCCGATGACAACCGGAGTCGCCACGCTGGCAAGATTACCGGCGAAGTTGAAAATCCCCCCGCTCAACCCCACCATTTCCTTCGGGGAGGTATCGCTGACGACCACCCAGCCGAGAGCACCGAAACCCTTGGCACAAAAGGCGAGCGACATGAGGGCAATAACGACCCATTCGGCCGTGACATAGTTGGCCAGCACGATACAGGATGAGAGCGTCATGCCGAGAATAATCGGCGTCTTACGGGCGAAGGTCAGGGACCTGCCTCTCCGCAAAAGCCAGTCTGAAGTGTAGCCTCCCAACAGACCGCCGGCGAAACCGAGCAGAGCCGGTATCGAAGCGACCAGACCCGCCTTCAGGATCGACATACCCTTGGCCTGGACCAGATAGGTTGGAAACCAGGTCAGGAAGAACCAGGTAATGGTATTGATGCCGAACTGACCGATGTAGACGCCGATGAGCATGCGGCTTTTTAACATCTGACGGACGTAGTCCAGGCGCAGCTCGGATCCGCCCGCCTGCAAACCAGCGAGCCCGCCTCCTGACCGGATGTACTCAATCTCGGCCTGATTGACCATCGGGTGGGCGCCCGGCTCGTTAACAAAGGCGAACCAGAAGAAGCCGAGCAGGATTCCGACGACGCCCATACTGTAGAAGACGGCTTGCCAGCCCCAAACGGCGAGGATCCAGCCCATCAAAGGCGTGAATGCCGCCAAGGCAAAATACTGAGCCGAGTTAAAGACGGCCGAAGAGAACCCGCGTTCATGGACCGGGAACCAGGAGCTGACAATCCGGCTGTTACCGGGAAACGCGGGAGCTTCCGCGATGCCGAGGAGAAATCTAAGCATGAGCAGCGCGGCGAAGGCCGCCGAACCGGACAGAAAACCGGACAGTCCCTGCAGAAAGGTCATCAGGGACCAGAAGAAGAGGGCCGATCCGTAAACGAGTCTCGAACCGAAGCGGTCGAGCAGCCATCCTCCAGGGATCTGCAAAATGGCGTAAGACCAGCCGAAAGCCGCGAAGATATAGCCCATAGCCACCGGATCGATGGCCAGGTGTTTCCTGATCGCCGGCGCCGCCATTGAGAGGGTGGCCCTGTCGACATGATTAATGGTCGTCACCACGAAGAGGACGAGGAGGATCCAGTACCGGACGTGGGTCTTCTCGGCAGTCTGGACTTCGACCGGGGTGATTGTGTTCATTAGGAAGCCTCTACCGCGGATTACGCGGATAAGCGCGGATAACGCGGATGGATAGTGCTTTATCCGCGTTATCCGCGCTTATCCGCGTAATCCGCGGTCCCACGTTACTCAACGACCGCCCCCGAAGACACGTCACCCACGCCTTTCATATACCGCCGGAGGACCCGGCTGGTCACCTGCTTCTGCTTGATCGGCATCGTTTTGCGGCGCGCCTCCAGAACTTCATCATCGACGAGCAATTCGACTGTCCGGCCGGGGATATCAATGCGGATCTGGTCCCCTTCCTGCACATAGGCGATCGCGCCGCCAACAGCGGCCTCCGGGGCTATGTGGCCGATGCAAGGGCCGCGCGTCGCGCCGGAGAACCGGCCGTCAGTGATGAGGGCCGCGGTGCTTCCAAGCCCGACCCCCATAAGGGCCGAAGTGGCCGAAAACATTTCGGGCATTCCCGGAGCCCCTTTGGGACCCTCATACCGGATCACGATGACGTCGCCGGCGTTGATTCGACCATCATAAATGGCCGCCTCCGCTTCGGTTTCCGCATCGAAAACGCGGGCCGGCCCTGTATGCACCATCATGCGGGTGTCGACTCCAGTCTGTTTGACGATACAGCCGAGCGGGGCCAGATTGCCTTTCAGGACCGCAAAGCTTCCCTGGGCATGTATCGGATTGCTGATGGAACGGATCACATCCCGGTTCTTGTTCACCGCCTTCTCGGCGGCTTCGGCCAAACTGGCACCGGAACACGTCTTTTCAGCCGAGGCGAGCAGAGGCAGCAGTTCCTTGACCAAGGCAGGAACACCGCCCGCCAGCTCCAGGTCCCAGAACGTGTGAGGGCCCGAGCTCTTAAGGCTGCAGATGTGAGGTGTTCTTCGGCTGGCTTCTTCGACATCGTCAAGAGTAATGGTCAATCCCCGCTCGGCGGCGATCGCCGGGATGTGAATGGTCGCATTGGTAGACCCGCCGATGGCGGCGGTCAGAATGAGTGCGTTCTGAAAACTCGAACGGTTTATAAAACCGGATGGTTTCCGATCCTCCTCAACCAACCGAACGATCAGTTGCCCGCTGCGCTTCGCGATCCGTTTCTTGCTCGAGGTGACGGCATGAGCGGTCGCACAGCCGGAGACGCTCAGGCCCATAATCTCGGCAACGCAGGCCATCGTGTTGGCTGTTCCGTTCATGGCACAGGAACCGGGTCCGGGGCAGACCGAGCATTCCAGTTCAAAAGCCTCGTCGTCCGAATAGACACCGGTGACCCACTTACCCACCCCCTCGCGCATGTCGGGGATCGCGACTGCCCTGCCCTGAAATGAGCCGGGCATCATCGGCCCGCCGGTGACGAGGACTGAGGGAAGATCAAGGCGCATCATCGCCATCATCATCCCTGGCACGATCTTGTCGCAGGAGCAGATACAGACCAAGCCGTCCAGTTGTTGCCCTTCGGCAATGATCTCGATGCTGTCGGCGATCAGATCTCGGCTGGGTAGCGTAAAGCGCATTCCCGGCTGGCCGTGGACGAGGCCGTCGCAGAGCGCGATGGTGTTGAACTCCCAGGGAATCCCGCCGGCTTGCCAGACGCCTTTTTTCACCTCCTCGGCGACGCCCCGGAGATGCACGTGTCCCGGATGCATCTCGTTCCAGGAATTGGCGATGCCGATAAACGGCTTTTCGAAATCGTCGTCAAGAAGCCCAAGCGATCGCAGGTGGGCGCGATGCCCGGCGCGATTGGGCCCGGAAACCACGGCTCGGCTGCGGTATTTCTTGTTGACGCTGAAGAATTCTTTCTTGGTGGTGTTATTGCTCACAGCGAGACCAGTCTTACCGCAAAGTGCGGTGCAGGGAAAGGGGAAATTGGTGACACGCTCGTAATTGCTGACGGCTGACCGCTGACAAAACGAATCCTCGGTTTCTTGTCAGGGTTAGCCGTTAGCTGTCAGCCGTCAGCTGTCAGCATTACGAGCGGTCACCAATTACGATAAAATTACGCCCGATGACTGCGCCTGTCTCGCGTCGTACTTTTATCGGGCGGGTAGCGGCGGTTACGGCCGCCTGTTCGGCGGCCAGTGTTCGGGCCCAGGCTCTGCCGGCTGCGCCCGTCGCCGTCGCTCGCTGTCGCCGATATGACTTCGACCTGGTGAAATCGACTTTAGCGACGATGTTCGACATGATCGGGGGGATCCCGTCTCTTGTTAAGGGGAAGACAGTCACGATCAAAGTCAATGTTACGGGCGGCTCAAGCGCTCCGATCTACACCCTCTCGGCGGTCGAGACAGTCTACACACATCCGGTTGTTGTCCTGGCCGCGGCCTCGCTTTTTCACAAGTTCGGCGCCAACCGCATCGTCATTTGCGAAAGTCTGTACGATCTTGACGACGGGCGAACCGGATTCCAGAAGTCGGGATATGACGTGGGCACGTTCGAGTCCACGGTTCCTACCATCGAATGGGAAAACACCCGAAACTGCGGGACCGCGGCCAAATACCGCCAACGGAACGTGGAAGGACAACCGTACCTCTACAACTACTTCATGCTCAATCACCGCTACTCCGACACCGACGTGATGGTCTCGATACCGAAAATGAAGAACCATCAGATTGCCGGAATCACGCTGGCCATGAAGAACCTGTTCGGCATTACGCCGAGCTCGCTCTATTCAGGTGTGAGTCAAGACGAAGATTCGTTGAGTAACCGCGCGCAGGTTCTTCACCAAGGGGCACCCTCTCCGGCTGGAGGCGAGATCCTTCCGGTGCCGTCGCACCAGCCCGGATTTCGGATTCCCAGAGCAGTCGTGGATATTGTCCGGGCGCGGCCCATCGATCTTTCGATTATCGACGCGGTGGTTTCGATGCACGGCGGAGAAGGAGTCTGGCAAGGCACTCGAGTGGGGCTGGTGGCTCCCGGCCTGTTAATCGCAGGAAGAAACTGCGTTTGTACCGATGCAGTTGGGGCGGCGATCATGGGCTACGACCCGGAGGCTCCTGAAGGCAAAAGACCGTTCTACAACGGCGCCAACACCTTGGCGCTGGCAGCGGCTCGTGGTCTGGGGAGCAACCGGTTACAGGATATTCCGGTCCTCGGGTTAAGTGTCGCCAAGGCGCGCTACGCCTTCCTGCCGTCGTTTAAGGAAGGATCTTAGAGTGGCTATGTGCGAGCCAAGCAACACTGGCGAAGTCAATAAAGGCGCAAGCATGGCTTGCGCACTCCGAAAGCTCGCTGTGCTCGCGGCAACGACATTCCTGTTCGTCGCCTTGGCGTGCGCCCAGTCTCCGACCTTCCACTCCGATTATCAGCGGACCGGTCGATCGCAGGATGCCGGACCCATTGGGCCACACCTTTTATGGACGTTCCAGGCGGACGGGTCGATCGCCGCCTCGCCGGTCGTCTCACCAGACGGCACGATCTACCTGGCTTCGACCGACGGCCACCTGTACGCCCTGACACTTGACGGTTCCAGAAAATGGGAATTCGCCGCCGGGGAGAGCCTGTTTGCGACGCCGTCCCTGGACTCCGGCGGGCGCCTCTACTTTGGTGACCTGGACGGCTGGTTTTATTGCCTCTCGTCGGATGGCGTGCTGCAGTGGAAATACCAACTGCCGGGCGGCACAGACCGTCGGATTCTGGGTTCTCCGGCAATCACCCCGGATGGCAGCTCCTACGTTACGGCATGGAGTAACGAGCTTTACTCATTCGGACCCGAAGGAAACCTGCGGTGGCGGGCTCCGCTGAACGGCCTCCCGTCGAGCGCGCCGGCTTTGGACGGCGAAGGGAACGTCTACCTGGCCTGTCTCGACCTTGAAAACCCAAGTGCTCTCGCGATTCAACGGTTCTCCGCCAGTTCGCCCACCCCGGACTGGACGTTCCAAGAGGCGCTTGGCTCGAGCTCGAACCGGATCATTTCCGCGCCTGCCATCGACACGGGTCGCAACCGACTTTATATCGGTGTTTGCGCCGGCTCGGGCGGGCGCCTGATCGCGTTAAACCTTGCCACCAGGCAAGTCGTTTTTCGCAAGTCGTTCTCCAAGGGGGTCCTATCCTCACCCGCCATCCGGCAGGACGGGACCATCCTCGTCGGCTGCCTGGACGGCCGGCTCTATGCGCTCGACCCTCAACAAGGGACAGAACGCTGGGTCTTTCAGACCGACGCTCCTTACATCTTTGGGTCGCCGAGCATCGACCGCATCGGAAACTGCTTCATCGGTGACAGCGACGGAACCGTCTATGCGATCTCCAGCAGCGGACAGCGCTTGTGGACGGTTCAGGCCAACTCGAATATCGAATCCGCTCCGGTGATTCACGCCGGGCGCCTGTATGTCACCTTGTTCGACAGCCGGCTGTTGACGCTCGGAGACGAAGAAACCCGGACGAGGATGCACGACCGCACGCGACGGAGAAGGCAACCGCGCTGATACGCCAGAGCAGGGGCTCGCCACCGGCTGGCAACCGCCTCGCCCAGCTTGTATACTTTTGGTTTCCAGCAACTTTACCAACAGGGAGGGAAGAATGAAGTACGGTCTAAATATTCGTCAGGATGGCGATTTGGATTTCGTCTCGCTTGGTGCTCTGGTTCACCGGCTGGACCCGGGGAATATTCCGTTCCGCAAGGCACACGAGTGCCAGATTCATGTCAGCGGCGGCGAGTTCAACTGCGCTGCGAACCTCGCAGACTGCTTTCGGCTTAAGACCGGCATCGCTACAGCGATGGTCAACTATCCGATCGGCGACCTGATCGCTGAGCGAGTCAAAGCCATGGGCGTCCGCCCGTTCTACAAGCACTTCGAGCACAACGGCGTGACGGGACCCAACATGGCGACCGTTTACAGTGACCGCGGCTTTGGCATGCGCGCACCTGTCGTCTTCTACAATCGCTGCAACGAAGCGGCCGCTCAGCTGAAACCCGGTGATTTTGACTGGAACGCGATTTTCAAAGGCGGAGTCCGGTGGTTCCACAGCGGCGGGATTTTCGCCGCCCTCTCGCCGACAACCGCAGAAGTGATCATTGAAGGGATGAAGGCCGCGAAGGCCGCCGGCGCAACTATCTCGTTCGACCTGAACTTCCGTGAAAAGCTCTGGAAGATCTCGGGCGGAGCTGACCGGGCCGTATCCGTCGTTCGCCGGATTGTAGAGAACGTCGATGTTCTGGTCGGGAACGAGGAGGACCTGCAAAAAGGTCTTGGAATTCCGGGACCGGAAGTCGGGGCAAAATCCAAGCTCGACCCCAGCGCCTTCTTTGCCATGATCGACCAGGTGACCAGCCAGCACCCGCAGGTAAAGATCGTCGCAACCACTCTTCGGGAAGTGCATTCCACCAACCGGCACGGTTGGAGTGCCGTGGCCTGGATTGACGGAAAGACCTACGTGGCGCCAACTGCTCAGCTCGACGTCTACGACCGCGTCGGCGGCGGTGACGGTTTCGCTTCCGGGTTCTTCTACGGTTTGGTGTCCGGCGAGGATCCAGAAGAAGCCGTGAAACTCGGCTGGGCCCACGGCGCGCTTTTGACCACCTTCCCCGGCGATACCACCATGGCGACCGTCGAGCAGGTACGAGCGTTCGCGAAAGGCGGCTCGGCAAGGATCCAGAGGTAAGGCCTAGACTTCGGCACAGAGCCGCAAGCGCAGCGCTTTTTGGCGAAGCGCGTCGGATACGTGCCCCTGCCACCCAAACGGAAGTGCAGGAGGCACACACCCGACGCGCTCCGCAGAAAGGCGCTGCGCTTGCGGCTCTGTCGGAGTATGCTGCGGTTCGATATGAACCGGAGACAGTTTCTCGAAACTTCCGCTGCTAGCGCCGCGTTCGGCTTCTTTCAGCGCCCCGCCGATCGCCCGAACATTCTTTTTATCCTCACTGACCAGCAGACCGCCGGCGCCATGAGCTGCCTGGGGAATCGCGACGTGCGGACGCCAGCCATGGACCGGATCGCCAGCGAGGGAGTCGTTTTCGAGCGGGCGTATTGCGGCAATCCACTCTGCGTGCCCTCACGAGCCGTGCTCATGACCGGAAGGATGCCGCATGAAAACGGCATCACGATTAATATGGAGCCGCCTGAAAGGCCATTTCCCTTCCCCATGCTCGGCCGGGTGATGACCGAAGCCGGCTACGACTGCGGCTACGTCGGAAAGTGGCACCTTCCAGTGAAGCCTTCCCAGGTCGACGTGCACGGCTTCACCACGCTCCAGCATGCGCGAGCGAATCGCCTCGATCAGGACGTCCCGGATGCCTCCATCGAGTTCCTATCACGCCGGCGCGACAGACCCTTCTTGCTCGTCTCGTCTTTCGTGAACCCCCATGACATTTGCGAGTGGGCTCGGGGAGACGAGTTAAAGAATGGCGCCCTTCCTTCTCCCCCTGCGCCGGCCTCCTGCCCTGATCTGCCCCACAATTTCGAGATTCCGGCTGACGAACCGGAAGTGTTGCGCGAGATACAGAAGCGGGATGCGGGCGCTTATCCAACGGTCGGATGGAGTGCCGATCGGTGGCGGCAGTATCGCTGGGCCTACTACCGGCTGATCGAGATGGTAGACGGTCATATCGCCAACATACTTGATGCCCTGAGAAGAACCGGGCAAGAGGAGCGCACAGTCATCATCTTTTCCTCAGACCATGGGGACGGAACCGGCGCTCATCGGTGGAATCAGAAGCAGATCCTTTATGAGGAGGTCGTCCGGGTACCGTTCATTGTGAGTTGGGAAGGGGTCACTGAAGCTGCGCGCGTTGATCGGAAGACCCTGGTTTCAGCCGGCCTGGACCTCATGCCAACCATCTGCGATTACGGCGGAGTCACACCTCCGGCCAAACTCTCCGGCCGGAGCCTCAGACCCTGCGCAGACGGGCGTGCCCTCAATCCGTCGAGAGAGCTCGTAGTCGTTGAAACGGAGTTCTGCGGCTTCGGGAAGAGCCACGGGCTGGAAGGGCGGATGCTGAGGACTGACCGATACAAATACATCGTCTATTCCAAGGGGCAAATCAGAGAACAGTTCTTCGACCTGCAAGCGGACCCGGGCGAAACCCGAAGCCTCGTGGCGAGCAGGGCCCACACCCAAGAACTGGAGAGACATCGCCGCCTCCTGAAGGGCTGGTGCCAGGAAACGGGCGATGGGTTTGGTGCCAGCTGAGAGTTGACGGCCCGTAGGTCCAATCTCCAGATGGGACCTACGGTTGCGGGCAACTTTGGTCTCTGCACACCTTCTCGCCCCTCACCTGATTCCCAGCCGCTTCTGAATCTGCTCGAGCGGGATGCCCTTGGTCTCGGGCATCACGAAGAGGACCCACAGCAGCTGGAGGACCATCATCAAAGTATAGAAGGCGAAGACGTGGCCACCGGATAGATCGGCCAACATCGGGAAAGTCCAGGAGATGAGGGCGGCCATGACCCAGTGCGTGAAGCTCCCCAGCGCCTGCCCGCGAGCCCGCACGCGGTTCGGGAAGATCTCGCTGATAAACACCCAGATCACCGCACCCTGGCCAAAGGCGTGCGAGGCGATGAAGACGAGGAGACCAATCAAGACAGCCGTTCCGCCCGCCGGGGTGAAATCACCCTGGTATTTGTAGAAGGCAGCGGCAGTCGTTCCCAAACTGAGGATGTAGCCCAGGGAGCCGACGAGCATCAGTTTCCGCCGACCGAAGTGGTCGATGACGGCCAAAGCCGCCATCGTGAAAATCAGGTTCGTCCCGCCGATGGCGACCGCCTGAAGGAAAGCCGTATCTTCTCCCACCCCCGTCATCTTAAGGATGTGCGGCGCGTAGTAGAGAACCGCGTTAATGCCCGAGAGCTGATTGAACATCGCAATAGCAACGGCGAGCAGAACCGGCTTGGTGTAAGACTTCTGAAAGAGAGGCTCTCGCAGGCTGTGGTGTTCCAGATCCAATGACGCCTGGATTTCGGCGATCTCCTGCTCCGCGTTCCCGGTGTCGGTGCCCATCCGAGCGAGGACGTTCCGGGCCTCGTTGCTGCGTCGTTGCCCGACCAGCCAGCGAGGGCTCTCGGGGGTGAGAAACAGTAGCAGAAAGAAGGCAGCGGCTGGAAAGGCCTCGACTCCGAACATCCAGCGCCACTCCGTCGGACCCAGGTGCATTTCCTTGATGATGTAGTTCGAGAAAAACGCGAGCAGGATGCCGAACACGATGTTGAACTGCGTAATGGCGACGAGGCGCCCGCGCAAGCGGGCCGGAGAGATCTCTGCAATGTACATCGGCGAGACGACGGAGGCCCCGCCGACTCCGAGTCCCCCAATGAACCGAAAGAAGAGGAACGAGTACCAGTCCCAGGCGAGAGCGGTGCCGACCGCCGAGACGAAATAGAGTATCGCAATAAAGAACAGGGTCAGGCGCCGGCCGAGCAGATCCGAGGGTTTTCCGGCACCGAGCGCACCGAGAATGGTCCCGATGAGCGCACTGGCCACGGTGAAGCCCAAGGCAAAGGAACTGAGATTGTAGACCGACGTGAGCCAGTCAGTGGTGCCGGAGATGACGGCGGTGTCAAAGCCGAAGAGCAGGCCCCCGAGAGCGGCAATAATCGTCGCAGCGAGCAGAGAAGAAGTCACAGTCCACCTCGTTAAGTCCTCTCATTACATCTGGCTGGATGCAAGCCGTCAAGCTGCGACCAGGGGAAAGGCCACAAATCAGTTGACAACGGAACCTCCGGGGATTACACCTTGTCTAGAATCTGAAACTTGGCTCTGCAAGGTATCCAAAACCTGGAGGACGGCCATGAATCTGAGACTCGAAGCACTCCTGGAAATCCTGCAACTCAACACCCGGCTCTTCCGCAACTGTCTGGACGGTATTTCGGACGAGATAGCCCGACAACGACCGAACTCCGACACCAACAGTGTGGCCTTCCTCGCCTGTCACCTGGTTGACGCGCGCGACTACCTGGCCAGGCTCGTGGGAATTGAGACCGAAACGCAGTTGCATAACGCTTCCCAGAACTACCTGGCCGTCGTCGAGCAGAAGGGGGAGCCGCCGCTCGATCAAATCCTCGAAGGCTGGAAGACGGTTTCTGACATTCTTGAAGAACGATTTCCGCAGTTGACGGACGAGGAGCTCAAGGCGAAGAGCCAGGAGGCGTTCCCGATTGAAGATCCGACTCTCTTTGGAGCGCTGGTCTTCTTGCTCCATCACGAGTCCTATCACATCGGCCAGCTCGCGATGGCACGCAAGTTCTTCGGGGCCGGAGCGATGAGGTACGGCCACCGGGCGTTGTTGGCGAGGGAGTGAAAAGCAGGGGCCGAGGGGCGAAGGGGCGAAGGGGTGAAGGGAAAAGCGGGGAAATCTAGTTCTCTTCCCTGCTTTTCCCTTCGCCCCTCCGCCCCTACGCCCCTTCGCCCCTACGCCCCTTCGCCCCTGCTTTTCGTCCGTGTCGTGCTCCCCGGTGCGGCGGGCAGCCAGACGGTAAAGGTTGTGCCTTGGCCCTCATGGCTCTGCACGTCGATTTTCCCTTCGTAGCGTGCCACCAGGTCCTTAACGATGGCGAGCCCCAGACCGGTCCCATGTTCCTCAAGAGCCTTGGCGTTGTCGGCACGGAAGAACTCGTCGAACACCCGCGATAACGCTAGGTGCGGGATTCCGATGCCCGAGTCGGAGACATCCACTCTGATAAGCCCGTCCTCATTCCTGACGCTCACACACGCCGTACCCTGATCCGTGTACTTGATGGCGTTATCCAGCAGGTTACCGAACAGAGTGCCGAGCTCGTCCTCGCGACCCCAGATTTCCGGGCACGGATCGGCGCACCTCAGGATCAACTTGATCCCTTTCGCTTTTGCGCGCGGTTCACAACGATCGTAGAGATCCTTCAACACCTCAACCAGCGGTACTCTGCTGCGTTCCGGCCGGGCCAGAACGTCGGCTTTCGCAGCAGCCAGGTTGAGCAGGTCATCGACCAAGTCCTGAAGATGACGCAGGCGGCATTGCGCTCGTTGTATCAAATCCCTCTGTTTCTCGTTCAGTTCGCCCACGTAGTCGCTCAGGAGAACATTCACCAGGCTTTGTGCAACCTGAATGGGAGAACGGAGCTCATGCGTGACCATCCTGGCAAACTGCGATTTTTGCCGGTTAAGGTCTTCGAGTATCCGATATGATCGGGCATTCCCGATCGCCACTGAACCCTGGGCTGCCACCGCTGCGAGGAACTCCGCATCGTCCTCCTGGAACCTGTGGCCGGCGGCGCCGTATGCTCGCAGGACACCGGTAAGTCCCTGTTTGCCAACCAGCGGAGTACTCAGGATGGACTCGATCCCCTCTTCCCTTACCTGCTCGCGATGGCGGACGCGCTCGTCGTTAGGCGCATCGGAGATCAGGATGGTCTTTCCGGAGAGGGCCTCACGGTCAATGACCGAGCTGGCGAGGGGTACAGAGGCGTGACTCATGTAGGCCTGGCTGAGGCCGTGAGCCGCAACCATTTCCAGGTGGGTGCCGGTCGAGTTCAGAAGCCGAATGGACGCGGCCTTGCATTTCAGAACCCGGGTTGTCGCCTCCGTCAGCCGGTTCAAGACCTGCTCCAGGTCCAAGGTGGAGGTAGTCGCCCGCGCGCTCTCGTAAAGCCCGGTCACCTCCTCCTCACGTCTACGCAGCCGCCTCGAAAGGGCCATCGAAAAGTAGGCCGTGACGTAGGCGGCACTGGTGAAGAAGAAAAGGACGCCTGCGATGTAGATGGGACTCCGATAGAGGGTCGCCTCGAAAATCGCAATGTGCGGTATCTGGCCGTGATACTCGGCGAACGCGACGCCGGCAACCAAAAGAGGGGCAAACGTCACGTACAGAAAACCCCGGTCGTGCGGCAAAAGAAACGAGGCGATGATGATGTGGAACACGAAGAAGAAGATCACGGGGCTCGAAACCCCACCGGAGTAATGGATCAGGATCGTCATGGCGATCCAGTCCAGCCCGATCTCCGCCCGGGTGAACCATTCCAAAGCCGTATCCGAGAAGTGGTTCTGTCGCAACGCGCCCAGAATTTGCCTGAGTGCCAGGTTGTAGGCAGCGACCGCAAAACCGACAAGGTAAAACGGAAGTGCACGAACGTTGAGGTTCAGGCCGGCGGTAACGGTAAAAGTGAGTGCTATGACCGCTGCTCCGGCGACCCACCGTAAACGGATCAACCAGTCCAAACTGTTGATCAGTTCCTGTTGGGCGATCGTGCGTTCGTGGTCCAAATCGATCTCCTGATTTTCTAAAGGACCTCAACGACCTCAAAGACCTCAAGGACCAGATTAAGTCCTTGAGGTCCTTGAGGTCTTTGAGGTCCTTTAGAACGCGGCTCTGCGCCCTACCCGGCACGCTTGCCGAGCAACTCGTTCACCTTCGCCAGCAACTGCTCGGGACTCGCCGATTTCTCCAGGAACGCGTCGATGGGGAGATAGTCCTGGTCCGGGGCAAAACGAAGGGGAGTTACGTCGTGAATGGAGGTGAGCACGAGAATTGGAATGGTTCGGCAGTCAGCATATTCGGAATCGGGCGACGGGTCGCGCAGAGTCAAAGAGACATGAAAACCCTCAGTGAAGGACTCCATCATGACGTCAAGAATTATCAGGTCCGGGTTGACGGTCTTCACCGCCGCCAACCCCTCCCGGCCGCTTCGCGCTGAGAAGAACTTGTGCCCACAGAACTCCAGAGGGATCCGAGTGGCAAGAATGATGTCCGGATCATCATCAATCATGAGGATCTTGGCCATGCTCTTTCTCCTCTAAATCACAAACGGGCAGCCAGCGGCGGATTCAGGCGCCGGTATTCCTCCAGGAAGTTGTCGGAAACATGCCGCGCCGCCACTTTCCTGGTCACCGCCCCGAGAGCAAGCGCCACCCCGTAGACAATAGCCTCGGGACGCGGCGGGCAGCCGGGGATATAGTAGTTCACTGGCAGGACCTTGTTGGCCCCTCCGACAACATTGTAGGAGTCATACCAGATCCCGCCGCCACAGGAGCAACTCCCTACAGCGAAGATGAGCCTCGGCTCGGGTACCGCCTCCAGCAATCGGGCCACATGCGGGACAATCTGCCTCGTGACCGGGCCACTGACCAGAAGCACATCCGCATGACGCGGAGACCCGACCAACCTGATCCCGAATCGTTCAGCATCGTAGTAAGGGGTCAGAACATTAATGACTTCGATGTCGCAGCCGTTGCAGGCGCCCAGGTTAACGTGGAACACCCAAAGGGATTTGGGAAAGGCTTTCATGAAAAGCTGGCGCAATTGTCTCGAAAACGCGTTCATGTTCTTTCCTCAGCCGGCCAGCATCGCCAGGATCGACCTGGTCGCACCGTCCAGAACCGGATATAGAGTCTGCGGAAGGATCCCCAGAAAGATGATCAACGACGCGATCAGAACCATCGGGATCATCATGGGAAGAGGCACCTCGCGATTCTCGGCCGTTAAAGCCGCTACCTTCGGCGACTCCTCCGACCAGAAGACTCGATTTGCCGCCCAGATCAGTCCTGCCAGGGTCAGAACTCCAGCAAACGTTGCAATGCTCAACGCCCACCACATTTTCAACCTGGCCAAGGCGAGAATGATCGTGTACTTGCTCATAAAACCCGCCAGGAAAGGCATTCCTCCCATCGAAAGGGCGCCCAGGAAGAAACAGAAGGCGGTTATCGGCATCTTTTGGGCAAGGCCACCCAGCTCGGAAATCCTTCTGATGCCGACTCGGTAGATCACCGCACCCGCGCAGAGGAAGAGGAGGCTTTTGGCCAGAAGATGGGTCACCACGTGGAAGAACCCGCCGTAGAGCCCCAGATAG
>RPQK01000051.1 GCA_003819755.1 Acidobacteriota bacterium
GGCTATTGCGATCCAAGCCCTGTCCCAGGAACGTCCTATTATCATCTGCGCGTTGTTCAGGAAGACAAGCAGCTGGCCTGGTCGAGCCCGATTTGGGTGACGCTGAAGAAGTTATCCAGGAAGTGATGCGTTCCCTGGTGCATAATGACGCCGACGACAGGAGAAAGCGATGGATCGCAGATCCTTCTTGCAGCAGTCGGTGAGCACAGTTGGCGCCCTTGCAGCATCGGCGCGAGTTTCAGAGGCGCAGAGTGTTCAGATTCGGCATCCGGCAGAGGTCGCCAAGCCGAACGTCATCTGGCTGATGGCCGACCAATGGAGGGGCCAGGCCCTGAGCTGCAATGGCGACCCGAACGCGCGGACACCGAACCTTGACAACCTGTCCGGCCTGGGAGTGAATTTCACTTCTGCCCTCTCAGGCTTTTCCCTGTGTTGCCCCTTCCGTGGTTCGCTTCTGGCGGGCCGCTACCCGCATCACTGTGTGCCGGGTCACGAGTACCCGTTGCCGCAAGGCCAGGAGACGATCGCCCAACCCTTCAAAGAAGCCGGCTACAGAACGGCGTATTTCGGGAAATGGCATCTCGAGGGTTTCAAGGAGCGGGAAGGCCGTTCCGCGCTGAGGGTCGTCCCACCCGGGAGGCGGGGAGGATTCGAGACCTGGGTGGGTTACGACAACAATAACAGCCAGTGGGACTGCTGGGTGCATGGAGGGGACGGGAAGGAGGCTTTTCACTATCGACTCCCCGGCTACGAAACCGACGAACTGACCAATCTCCTGATCAAGTACGTCAAGGAAGCGGGCGAGAGGGCGAAGGCGGGAAATGCTGAGCCCTTCTTTGCCGTGCTCTCAGTGCAGCCGCCACACGACCCGTATGTTGCGCCGGATCAGTTTTTATCACGCTACCAGAGTACTCAGTTACAGCTGCGACCTAATGTGCCTGCAAACGAAAGCGTACAGGAGACCGCGAGGCGGGACCTGGCCGGGTACTACGCTATGATCGAGAATTTCGACTGGAACGTCGGACGGGTCCGAAGCGCCCTCGAAGAGGCCGGCCTGGCCCTCAATACACACCTGATCTTCTTCAGCGATCACGGCGACATGCACGGCTCTCACGGCCTCTACAGAAAAACCAACCCCTATGAGGAGTCGATCCGAATCCCCTTCCTCGTAGGCGGAGAAATTCCGCGCTACCACGGAAGGAAATCAGGACGATTCCCGGTTGTCCTCAACCACGTCGACATTGCCCCAACCACGCTGGGACTTTGCGGAATAAAGCAACCGTCCTGGATGGTGGGAACCGACTA
Organism: Acidobacteriota bacterium; assembly: GCA_003819755.1. Taxonomy (GTDB): domain Bacteria; phylum Acidobacteriota; class UBA6911; order RPQK01; family RPQK01; genus RPQK01. Next base: position 1,306 of record RPQK01000051.1, read on the forward strand.
TTCACACTACCGGCTGCAGAAGGCGGCGCCTGCAAGCGAACCCGATTCCGCCTATCTTCAGTGTGTAGTCCCGACGGGTCATGCGCACAGCGTAAACAAGCCCTACCGAGGCGTGGTGACTCGCGACGGCTGGAAATACGTCTGCTTTGCAGGTGTTTCGTGGTTGATGTTCAACCTTAACGAGGATCCCTTCGAACTGGTGAACCTCGCGCACAACAGTCGGCACCGCGCGGAACGCGAGAAACTGATTGGCCGGCTGAAACAGTGGATCGCCGATACCGGCGACACTTTCAACGTTCCCTCCGACTAAATCCAACCGGGACCCTTCGGGGCGCGGACGCCCGGAGCGCCCAAGATTGTCCCCCCGGACATTCCAAAACAATCAAATCAATCCATCGTCTAGGGGTCGTCAGTGGTTCGTGGTCGGTATAGCGCACCCCGGCAAATTTGCTTGAAAACTGGTCTATTATCAGATATCAGGCAAATTGCGGTACGAAGTAGCAGTTAGGCGGCCGAGCACGAAGGGAGGGAAAGGATGAGCGAGCACACGCGAATGCTGGACGCGGCGAACGAGCCGACCTCCGAACAGGTGGCCGAGTGGATCGGATCACAGAACTCCGGTCGGTGGACTGAATTCACAGGGTTCATCGACTCTCGATACCCGGGCCTGTTCGAGACCAAGTGGTGGTTTGGGGGCAAGAAATTCGGCTGGTCGCTTCGGTTTAAGAAGTCGAAGTCCTTCTGCAACCTGATTCCAGAGCGCGGTCAGTTCAGGGTCCTCTTGGTCTTCGGAGCTGAAGAGCGTGAAAAGGTGGAGCCGGTACTATCGGAGCTGACCTCTCACGTTCGTGACGACTACACGAATGCCAGGACTTTCCACGACGGCAAGTGGGTATCGGTCGTGGTCGACAGCACGAAGGTGCTGGCCGACGTAGAGCGTCTGCTTGTCCTGAAGCGAAGGCCGAAGGTGTAAAACTGCCCCGTGGAGAAGCCAGTGTCGAAGTCGTAACACCCGCCAGACATGCGTTGCAGCGGACCCGCCCTCGCGCTTCTTGCATTGATCGTCTGGCGGTGAGGCCCGGGCGGGGCCGCTGAACACGACGTTAGGCGGGGACAGCCGTCCGGGAGTTTGACCGAATGCAATGAACCGCAACACGAAGCCAGTGCTTAAGCTAACAATCGGGCTCTGCTTTGCTGTGGTCACTGGGGCCATGCTGTTCGCGGTGCTCCTCGTGCTGACTACACCTGTCTGGTATAGAGCATGGCCACTTGCGCTGGCGGCTGTGATCGGGTTGCTCGTTGGACCGCTTCTTCTCAAGAGTGCGAATGTTAGCGTCCGACGATTTTTGATCGTCCTGGGATGGTCGTTTGGCGTCTGGTCGCTCTTCGTCCCGTCCGTTGAACTTTTTGATAATCGGGCACTGACCTGGCGCGGAACCGCATTCGCTCTGCTCGGTATCGTCGTTATGCTACTCTCCCGACTTGCAGAACGGACGGAATTCAACGCAAAGCGACATCGGTTACGACCACGTGCAAAGTCGCTGCAACGGTAGGAATCGTGATATCGGCTGCAATCGACGCCAGCAGGGTTCCCAGGCACGGCGATTGGACGGCAGCCCGAAACGGTACATCTGGTGACAGGGGGCATGCCTAACACACGTGCAGCGGATCGGCCCTCGCGCCTCTTCCATTGATCGTCTTGAAGGGTGTCGGAGCTTCAATTTTCAATTTCATTCAGACGAGGACGAAACTGAAAATTGAAGCTCTGACACCCTTCAAATAAGGGCGCTGGATTTTGAGCAGTCGGTGAATTCCAGCCAGCCGCTCACCGGTACGCCCGCCCAAGGAACTACCTTGTTCCAGCTGTGAACAACTCTTCGATTTCGCGAAAATCGAGTGGCTTTGGGCGAAAGTCGGCGCCAATCGCCTGGGCCTTGCGTTGGGCTTCGGGATCAAAGACTGCGCTGACAATCAGGCATCGGAGGACAGGCTGAACCTCGCGCATTCGTTCAACCAGCGAGAAGCCGTCGCCGTCCGGCAGGACGACGTCGACGAGGGCACTGTCGAAGGGTCGGGCGGCAACCAGCGCGAGAGCTTCGGACACGCTCCCAGCCGAAGAGACCGCGTGGCCCCAGTACTCCAGGATATCGGCGTAGACGCGGGCGCTCGATGAATCGTCCTCGACGACTAGTATCTTCATTGATTTCGCTGCTGTAGATCTATGCAAGCGAGACACCAGCCCTCACCCGGACCCGCTACCCGAGTGACGCGCCGCATCTCGACGCGTCACTCGGGACCTCGCCGCCCGGAAGCCTGACCTTCTATGGGACCAAGTCCCATCCTACATAGGCCGATAAGATCTGAGTCTGATTTGCGCCGAAGCTCACCTGAAAAGACGGATAGCCCGGCGGAAAGTAAACATTCGGATACGTCTTGGTCTTGGTTCCGTCCCTGTACTGCGGACTTGCTGTCGCTTGGGCCGAAAAGCCGCCGTCGGCTCTCGGCTGGTAGCTGATGGTCTTGCTGATCGTCGCGTTGCTTGTTGAATTGGCGGCGATTCGCGAGTTGTAGTTATCGTCTCCACTTCCCCAGCCGACGATGTAAAAGTCGGTTGTCCAGACGAGTTTTTGGGCCGTGGCTGATAGCGTAACGGGGAACGCCTCCCCTTCCTTGACGGTGTCCGGGATGTTCAAACTGACGGTGACTGTCCCGAGGCTTTCTCCCTGCGGATTAGGAATAGTAATGCTTTTGCCCGTTCCAGCCGTATTCGTCCACGGCGGGCTCTCACGCGAGAAGCTCCATTTGATCTCCCTTAACCGGTACTGCTGCTTCGGCGGCGGGGCCTGTTCGCGGGCGGCCTTCAACTCGATGTTCGTGCTTCCCGTATACGGCTTTGCTTTTCGAGGGTTTATGACCAAGATCCAGAGTGTGTATTCCAGGTCCTTCAGGCCCTGAACATCCTCGATCTTCACCGGGCCCTGGCTGAATGGGGTATGTGAATAGAGTCGCTTGTCGCGCCGGGAATACTTGAGAATGGCGAGCATCGGCGCATTGACAGGATCGGAAAGGTTGCGGGCCGAGATGGTGAGCCTGCTCAGCTTGTCGATATTGGTTCCCTTCACCTCCATCCCGTACAACTGAGCCGAGAGATCGAAGTATGTGTTGGTCCGCGTTGTCTCGCCGTTGGTCGCCCCTGGGAATTGCACGTCACCGTCTCTGTTCCACCAGAAAGTGTCACGCGATACGCCGTAGATGGTGCCCATCAGATACGGGCTGAAGAACTCGAAACACCAGAATGCATTGGTGCTCTTCCTCGACTCGTTCAGCGCCTCGATCGTATCGCGGCCTGAGAGGATCTTTTCGTAAATCCTGGAGACGACCTTCTCTCGCTCCTCCGGGGTACTGCCCGTTTCCGTGTCGACGGCGTACTTTGCGAGGGCCGCCATGCCGTAGCCGTGGAACCGAGCGCCGTTTGCCTCATTACCCGCCTCAAAACCCTCAAGCGGGGCCCGTAAGGTATTGGCGCCCCGGGCAGCCGAGACATAAGTAGCCGGCTGATCGGCAAGTTTCGCTTCGGCCCAGACGGCGGTCGCCTCATTAAGCCAGGCGAATGAGGGCTCAAATTTCGCCCGCCGGTAACGATCACGAGGATCGTAAAGGGACTGCACGAAGTGCATGAACTCGTGGGCGCAGGTGATCCGGACGTCCTCGGAGTTCGTCAAATTCAGCAGATTAACTTGCATCGCACCGGAGTTGTGTCCCCAAGTTGAATTTTCATAGACACCGGTGACGTTAGGGTCCAGAGGATCGAGCGTGACCGCCATGGGCCACTTGGTTCTCTCTGCGTAACTGAAACCCATTTCCCGGTATCTTTTGTAGGCAATTTCCAGCGCGTCCCCAACGTTGATGTACCGCGTAGGCAACAGATTCGCTCGAAAGAAGATTTTGAAGTGCCCCTCCTCGGTGGTGTACGCGTATTTGTATTGCTGGAAAAACCACTCCTGTTCCAGCTTACCCGGCATTTGAGCCGGCCGGCTTGCGGCATTTGTGTCGACCGATTGGCTCTCCAGGCCGGTTAAAAGCTCGGCCGCAGCTCCCGCGTTCTCGGCAGGGATAGGGATCGTTCCAACGACGACGTCCGCTTCCAGCCGCGTGTCGAGCATGGTATGAGTCGGAGCCAGGCGGCCCAGGGAGGGAACCCAGGTCTCCTCGCCGAACGCCAGGTAGGCCTCGCCGGTTGCAGACGCACGTTTCACCCTGACTTCCAGCGGCTTGGAGTAATTGCTCGGGATTCCGACGACACGGAAGTCGCGGACCGGTTCTGCGCTGTCGCTTTCCTCGTCCGAGGCGTAGAGCTTCAACTGTTTTTCAACTGAAAAGGCGCCGGCTGGAACAGTCAAGCTGAAACCGGTTGCCGAGACAGTTCCGCCTGCCGACCCGATCACCGATTGAGCGATCTCGTCCCACTGTCCGCTTGTCGCGATAACGGGCAACGTGGCGAAGCTTCCGGGGGAGAGCCGTATTGCCATACCGCTGACCGGTAGGGGAGCAAGGACTTCCAGGCTTCCTTGGAAGTTCGACAAGTTCGCTCCTTGGAAGATTTCGGACGGGAACTTTGCGGTTTGACCCTTGGCCGGGAGGGTGATCTTGACCGACTGATTCGGAACGAGTATTCCGCCGTCATCCCGCAGCCGGACGGTCATGTCGACCGCCGTCTCGCTCGAAAGGGCAATCCCGGTCGAAATTCCCTTGGAAGCGTCCGACTCGATCGGGACAACCAGGCGCTGCAGGGCCGGTGTTGCTCCGACTCCCGATACTCCCGAAGCGGTCGAGAACAAGATCGTGCCACCGACCGCATTGTCGCTCGTCACCCGCACCGAACCGATACTCAGAGGACCGCTTCCGTCGGTTGAATAGAATTTGATACCGAGAGGCGGTATCTGGAAGTTCAAACTGCCGTTCACGACCGTTCCGTTGAGGTCGACGCTCAGGGGACCAGCCTGCTGGCCGTTGAGGGACACCGTGCCGGATGCAGTCAGCTCGGCAGACGGATTCATAATAATGAGGGTGGACCGAACGCCCTGCCCGTCGCCAAACTCCGAAAACGTCAAGTGCTTTGACTGGGACTCCGCACATGCAACGGGGAACGTGGCCATCTCGCCGGTGCTTGACAGCAGCGCCATAGCCGCGACGGCTGTCGGACTCTTGATTTCCACGGTTCCCCGAAAAGAGTTCAAATTGATGCCTGAATTCGGGAACAGTTCCTCGACGTAGCGCGCCTTCTGGCCATTCTTGCTCAGCTGAAGGGTGGTGCTCGCATTCGCGAGCTCCTGTCCGTCTTCCCCGCGCAGCTGAAGTGTGACTTCGACAGCTGCAGCGGTGGAAATGGCCACTCCGGTCCTCACACCCGCACTCATCTGCACGGGGACCAAGGCATGCCGGGTCAAGGTCGCCGCGCCTACGCCTGCAACTCCGAACGCACCCGAGAAGACGATGACTCCCCCGACCTCCATGTCCGACTGTACCTGAACAGATCCTACAGCCACGGTACCCACGCCATCGGTTGCAAAGCGAGAGACACCTTTCGGCGGGATCTCAAATGCCATCTGGCCGGTCTTCACCGCTCCATTGATATCGACGGTCAGGGCCGAACCCTGCGCGTCCCAGAAGCTGATCACGCCTTTTGCGTTCCGTGTTGGATTGGGGTTTTCCAGGATCAGCGTCGAGACGATGCCCGCGCCGTCGCCGAACTGCGGGAAATACGAGGTGTAGTTGTACTGAGTATCGGGGGATGAGCTCGGCTGAAACGTTGCCGTGACGGCCCGATCGACATCCATGACGAGAGTGCAGGTACCGGTCCCCGAGCAGGCACCCGACCAACCCTGGAACATGGAACCTGCCGTCGCTGCTGCCGTCAGGGTTACCGACGTGCCGGAAGCATAGTTCTCCGAGCAATCGGAGCCACAAGTGATCCCCGCCGGGGTGCTGGTGACCGTCCCCTGACCTGTCCCCGCCTTCGATACCGTCAACGCTCGCGTCGTGGCCACCGCGTTGAACGTCGCCGTGACCGCGCGATCGGCGTCCATCGTCACCGTGCAAGAACCCGTGCCTGAACATGCCCCTGACCAGCCCGCGAACGTCGAGCCCGTCCCTGCGGCAGCCGTCAGCGTCACCGACGTGCCGGAAGCATAGCTTTCCGAGCAATCCGAGCCACAGGTAATCCCGGCTGGCGTGCTGGTGACCGTCCCTTGACCCGTCCCCGCCTTCGATATCGTCAACGCTCGCGTTGTGGCCACCGCGTTGAACGTCGCCGTGACCGCGCGATCGGCGTCCATCGTCACCGTGCAAGAACCCGTGCCTGAACATGCCCCTGACCAGCCCGCGAACGTCGAGCCCGTCCCTGCAGCAGCCGTCAGCGTCACCGACGTGCCGGAAGCATAGCTTTCCGAGCAATCCGAGCCACAGGTGATCCCGGCCGGCGTGCTGGTGACCGTCCCTTGACCGCTCCCCGCCGTCGCCACGGTCAGCGCCCGAGTCGTGGAGCCGGGGCTGATCGGGCCCGCGCAGACATCATCGAAAGAGACGTCGAGATTCGGCCCGCCGGCGAACAGCTCAAGGTCCTCCAGAATGACATAGCTCTTCGGGTCACCGACTTGGACGGAGACAGAGGTTTCTTGTCCGTTCACGAGCAGGTAGACCCGGTTGCCTCTCCAAGCCAGCCCGATGGTGACGGCGGTCCCGGTGAAGGTTACTTCCTTCCCGGGGTAGTACCAATCCCAGCTGTCCGGATCAAATGCACAGAGGGTAACCGACTTGGTGTCTGGGAAGACAATGACTCCAATTCCGTCGGTGTCCAGCTCGTCTATCTCCAACCAGTCGTCGTAGGCGGCCCAGAGGTAAAATCCCAGGTAGGACTCCTGCGTGGGAGCTGCGTTAATCGTGCTGTTTACTTCAATTCGAAACTCCTGCGTCGGCAGGAAATCGGTAAACGCCGAAGCATCCATATCGGCGACCAGTTGATCAACACGAAGGCGACCCTGATCGACGCGCCAGTTTGCCGCAACGTACTCCCAAACGTGCGTCGAAGAGCCGTCGAAACCTTCAGAGAACAGCGAACACGAGGTCGGATCGGCGGCGAGTATTGTCGGAGCAAACACCGATGAAAGCAGGAAGAAGAAAGCCCAACAGCTGCGAAGCCGGTTATTCATCACTCCCCCTCAACTGTCGGCGCGGATGGGACCGGCAGTCTAATCTCCCGGAACTACACGTCGAGAGTCATGTCGTCGAAGCAATTTGAGGTCCACAATCTAGTCAGAGCCAGGAGCGCAGCGTATTTTGCGGAGCGACCCGGCGAGGGTGTTGAAAATGTCGACTGCTTTGGCAATAGGCCTGAAGGGCCGTCATGGCCTGGGCTAATATGTGACGGCCTTTCAGCCCTATTGCCCCTTTTTCAACACCCTCCCGGCCCGTGCGGCTGCAAACGCGCGGGTAGCAGCCGCACGGGCCGGGTCGCTCCGCAAAATACGCTGCGCTCCTGGCTCTGACTAGATTGTCGAGCCTGAGTTTTGTGGCTAATTTTCAGCGGTCGGTGAATTTTGGCCAGCGCCGGGATCTAGCGGCCTTTATCTAGCCGATAGATCTTGATGTCATCGAATTCGACCGGAGACCCACCTGTGCTTAGACCCAGTTTCCCTTTACGCGGTGTTTCCAGTCCATCGAATGAGAGCATTCCGTGGCTGTTCACCTCGTAATCGAGGTGAGAGCCCTCGACGGAGAGTCGAAAGGAATACCAGGTGTCCTGGCGAAAGGGAAACCAGGCGTCTGCGAGTGGCTGGGTCGCCACTTCCCACCGTTCGAAGCCAGAGTCCGACTTAACGAGCCAGACGCCTTCCCTGAATTGATTACGGAGCATAAGGCCGCTGGTGGGACTTCCCGCCTGAGTGCGGTAGCGGAAGAGAATCGAGGCGTCCTGATGGACCAGAGGGTTAAGTCGGAACTTGCCCTCAATCACGAAGTCCCCCAGCTCGCCGCCCGGCCATTCGACGTAGGACACGGATTTGCCGTACCCCAAGAGGACTCCGGCGTTGTTGACCCAATTGCCGCTCAGCGGGAGCCAGCCCTGAAGATCGGAGCTTTCGAAATCGCTGATTTGAACAGGGAAACACTCGGCGCTCGGACGCGTTGCTTCATTAAGAGGAGTTTCGGTGGTCCGCCTCGCGGCCGGCGCTTTTCGAACCCTGACGCCTTCAGCTTTGCGCACGGAAAAGACCATGCGTCCACCCGAACCTTGCGTCCAGCCGATGTAGAAGCCGCCATCCGGGGCGGGAAGGAGTTGCGGAAACCGAACAAACTCGGGTCTTTCGTTCGCGTTGAGTTTCTGGTTAACGGACCAGCTCCTCCCCTCGTCGTCCGAGAAACAAGCGTATATGTCAGAGCTGAGATGATCCCGCTGATCCCTCCAGACCGAGAGCAGTCGGCCCGCCACTCGGTCATACGCGATCCTGGCAGCCGTCTGATACCCTCGAGTGCCATCGTTCAGGCGAACATTGGTGCCCGGTCGATCGTCGGACATTAAGACTTGCGAGAAGTAGACATTTTCGTCGGGCTGCCTGAAGGAATCCCTGTCCCGATAGTCGGAGAAAACAACGAAGAGCCGGTTTTCTGAACCTGTACAACTCGGAAACCAGTTCCAGCCTTGTGCTGAGTCATCGTTGACCTTCAGGGATCGAGACCAGGAACGACCGTCGGGCGATCTGCTCAAGTACAAATCAAAGAGCGTAGCTTGCCCCCGGTTTTCGGGCCAAATCAGCCACCAGGAGTCGGCCTGGTAGTGCAATATCGGGGCAAAAAGGCCGGAGGGGCGCTCGAAATCACCAACGCGGACCGGGACGCTCCAGGTTCTACCATGGTCCTGAGAGCGGGAAAAAAAGAGTTCCGGCCAGCCAGAAGAGCTGTCAATCCAGGCAACTGCAACAACACCATCGGCATTGGAGTTGAGGACAATATTCTCAATCTTCCCGGGCCGCGCCTTTCCGATCGAGCTCTCATCGGTGACCGTCCCTCTAATGACGTTCGCATGCATGGGTACTCCCTGGTCGACCCAGACAGCGTGAAATCCGCCCAGTGATCGGTCGTAGTAAAGCGTCCGAGCATCCCCCGCCAGGGTGAAGAGCGGCGTCCAGGACTTCCCCCTATCGGTGCTTTGGAGGACCTGATTGGAGTGAGGCCTCTGGACGACAAGAAAGAGCCGGTCTCGTTCAGCCATGAGAACCGGACGGGAATCGGGCTGTGAGAGTTCGAGCGCGGTCGGTGCGGTTAGCAGCAGTTCAAGCTCTCGCACCGAGCGGGGCGGTTGGACGTCGGTACAGCGGCTGGCCAGGCAAGAGCAGAGGCCCACGGCTAATCGCAGAATGGTCCTGGATTTGAGAGCCCTTCTGCTAGTCTGCATTTGCACTTTCCCTGCCCAGTTTTATCAGGAAGCAGGTTCCGACCGGGGCCGGCACATACTCGATCGCACCGCCATGATTCTCTGCGATCATCTTGCACAGAGACAGGCCCAGGCCGGTCCCGTCCGGTTTTCCAGTCACAAACGGGCTGAACAGCTTCTCGCGTACCCGAGCGGGTAGCCCCGGCCCGTTATCCTGGAACTCGAGCTCGACGCGGTCCGATGTCTGTTTCACGCTGACTGCCACATCACCCCCTTGGGTCATCGCCTCCAGCGAGTTCTCAACCAGGTTCTGAATCAGTTCCGTCAACTGGTGCTCATCGCCGTGGATCACCAGATCAGGTCGGCATGTCACCACCACATTGACACCCTGGGCGCGAGCTTTCTGACAATAAGGTTCCAGAGCCCGCTGGAGAAGGGTCGAGCAGGATAGCGTTTGATAACTGGGCGCGGGCAGGCGGACCATGTGGAGCAGGCTCTCCATGAAGCGAGCCAGATGAGTCACCTTCTGCTCGATGATTGTCGAATAATCCTGAATGATGCGGTCGTCCGGGTATCGGATGTTCAGATACTGGGCACACCCTTTGATGCCGTTCAACGGGTTTCGGATTTCGTGAGCCAACACGGAGCACATTCGGCCCATGGAAGCCAGGCTCTCCTTTTGCACCAGTTCGTGCTCATACTCACGCAGAGACTGGGTCATGGAATTGAGCGCAGCCGACAGGGACCTGACTTCGCTCAGCCCGTCTGGTTTGAGGACCAGATCTCGTCTGCCGCCTGCAACGTCAGCCGCGAAAGCCGCCATGTCCTTCATCGGCCGGGAAACGCGTCGGGCGGTCCAACCAAATGCAACCGCGACTGCCGCAAAGAGCACGGCCAGGAATACGGCGACCTTCCGGTGAAAACCGCGCAGTTCCGCGAACGCGTCGCTCGACGGCGTGAGCATGCCGATGAACCAGTCCTGTCCGGCCATTGGCTCCGGGTGACTGACGAATTCCGGAACGCTCGCCGCCGAAAAAACAAGATCCTCACCGAAGAATTCCAGGGATCGGTGTTCGCTCATTCCCTCAAGGGTTTTGGCAATTTCCGCAAGATCAAGGAGTCGTTTCAGTTCTCGTTCTTCTGCCTCATCGAGGTTTGATCCGAAAACAACACCCCTGTCATCCCAGACAAACGCACGAATCCCCCGTTGATACCTCATCTGCCTGAGTCTCGGCATAAGGAAAGAAAGGTCCAGCGACGCGCTGATAACGCCGAGGAACTCGTCGGGGCCGTCGATTCGGAATCCGAACCGTGTGAGGTACCGGCCTTGCTCGGCAAAAACAGGCCCCTGGTTCTGGTTCAGAGCGAAAGTTTCCAGGAAGAAAGGGTCCAGCCGCGGAGCATGCATGAAGGGCGTGGGCGAAGCCCTCGCGGGCCACACTTCCCGGCCGAGCCGATCGAATACCTTCAGGTGCAACCAATCGGGGTTCATCCGAAGGAAAACCGGGATTGCCGATTCATGTATCGCTCCGGCGCGAAGGCCTGTCCCGATGGCCGGATCGGTGCCAAGGAGGGTCAGTTGCCTTCGCGACTGATCTTCTTCCATCCAAATATCGCGGCTCAGGTCCAACAGGATTTTCTCTTGCTGCTGAATGGAATAGCTCGTGATCGCATTGACCGAGACGCGGTAAGACAGCCAGAAGGCGACAAGGATGGGTAAGACCAAGCCGGCAGCAAAGAGAATCAGGATCTCACGACGTATGGACGCCGGAGCCCGATTCCTCAGAATCCTCAGCAAGCCCATACTTCTTTATCCTGTAACGAACCTGGTTGCGCGAAATCCCTAGAAGGCGGGCTGCGACCGTTCGATTGCCCTTGGCTTGCTCCAGCGCCCGAGTCACTGCTTCTCTTTCAAGCTGTGAAAGAGCAGGCAGATCCGCCCGGTTACAGACCGCCGCGCTGCGCGCGGGGCCCGGCAGGTGCTCGAGCTGCATTTCCCGGCCTGGACAGCAGATGACCGCGGTCTCGAGCATATTGCGCAATTCGCGGATATTGCCCGGCCAAGGGTAGTTTGTAAAGAAATCCATCACCGCTGGATTCACCACCTGGACAGTGCGCCGGCACGTCCGGTTCAACTCGCCAAGGAAGTGAAACACGAGGAGCGGCAAATCATCCACGCGCTCGCGCAAGGGCGGCAGCCGAATTTCGAAGGAGGCAAGCCGGTAATACAGATCCTGGCGGAAGCGGTCCCCAGTGAGCAAATCAGAAGGGCTGTGATGCGTTGCGGCCAAAAATCGGACATCGACCTTCTTCATGTGCACCCCTCCCAGCCTCTCCACTTCCCGGTCCTCGAGAACGCGCAGCAGCTTGGCCTGGAGAGCCGATGGAAGGTCTCCGATTTCGTCCAGGAATAGCGTACCCCGGTCCGCCAGTTCGAACTTCCCCGGTTTGCTGTGTCCGGCTCCTGTGAATGCGCCCTTCTCATAACCGAACAACTCGCTTTCCAGCAAGGTGTCGGGAATAGCGGCGCAGTTGAAGGCAATGAACGGCTGGCCGCACCGCCTCCCGCCCTCGTGGATGGCGCGGGCGACGAGTTCCTTGCCGGTTCCCGTCTCACCGGTTATCAGCACGGTCGTCTGGAGGTCGGCGACCAGTTTGACCCTTCGAATCGTTTCACGAATCGCGTTCGATTGCCCGATCAGTCCGAAGTTCGCCCGGGCTTTGGTCATCTCGAAAATCTGTCTCTGAAGCCGGATCTTTTCCAGCAACTCGCAGACAGTTCGACGCAAAAGCAGCAAGTCGACCGGCTTGGTGAAGTAGTAGTAGGCGCCCTGGGTCATGGCGCTGACCGCCTGATCGACATTGCCGAAGCCGGTCATCAGTATGACAGGAATGCCGGGATAGTCGTTTCGCAGCAGCTGAAAGAGGCTTAAGCCGTCAACATCGGGGAGCCGAACGTCCAGCAGGATGCAGTCGGCTTTGCCGTGACCATGCAGATATTCGATGACCTCCTTCCCCGATGAGAAGGAGCGAACCGAGCAGCCGGCATCCGTCAGGAGGTCCGAGACAATCCTCCTCGCAGCCGAATCGTCGTCCACTTGAACGACGAGGTGTTCGCATCCTGCCCGGTATGTGGAGTCGCCAGCCATAAGCCGGCGTCAGCTTAACTCACTCCGGCCGGCATTCGCCACATGATCTGTATCGCATCGGACCGCGATATCAGGTGCCGGTCGATTCTCTCTGGACCCAGCGTCTGGGCGTGTCGGTCGCGGATGCTGAAGAGGATCTGCCGGACCTCATCCAGTTCTTCAGCACATCGGAGATTCGGCAGCTTATGGATGAGAATCGCGAAGATACAAGAAACCCGGATGAATTTCGGCGAGCTGCGATTGTGAGGGCGTTATCAATATCAGTTATGATGTGTCGAGATGAGGAGGGGAAAACATGCGTAAGTTCCTGGGAATAACATTGTTGTTCATCTGCATTCCCGCTGTTTTGCCCGGTCTGGGCGGTACTGAGCAAGTGCCGGCTGATCAGCAAACGGCAATCGAAAGCGCAATTCAGGACCAGCACACCCGTTTGAAGACCGCAGCCGAACAATTGGACGCGGATGTCTTGTTCAAATACGTGCTTTCTTCGGCCAAGGGCGTGATCATCGAGGACGGGCAGGTCAGGTGGACGCGGGATGAGGCCCTGGCAAGCACTCGGCAGGGCTTAAAAGGACTTAAACAACTGTCTTACGTCTATGGAAGAAAGGAGCTGACTGTTATCTCGCCGGACGTTGTTCTCTGGGTGGGACAGGGTACCGCGTCAGCCACACTTCAGGACGGGCGGGAGATCAGCGCTCCTTTCGCCGAAACCATTGTTTTTGCGAGAAAAGAGGGCCAGTGGCAGGTTCTCCATGCTCATCGGTCAGCCCCCGGCCGGTAAGGTGTACGAACATCGGAGTCCCGAACACGAGTCCCACCGGTGACTTGGATGTAGGCAACCAACGGAGTCCCGAAGGGACCGAGGCGGCGTAGCCCCAGCGGACCGAAACCCCGCAAGGGGTGAGGGAATCCGCCCCATTCGATTGCCAAGCTAAAACACGCAAGTACTCACGCAAGGGGTTTCCGACAAGCGGCAAACGGGCGATGTGGTGCAGTGCGAAACGGCGCGGCTGGTGCTCTTGGGCATGCCAACACACGTTAGGCCGAGTCGCGGTTGTCCCTTCGAAGGTAGTAGTATCGGAAAACGCCAACGAGGAGACCGCCGACCAGGCCGATCAGCAGGAAGTAACGAAGAACGGGAAGACCCACAAGAAAGACGAACAGGGTGCCAAGGACGAACAGAAGGCCCGCGATCGTCCACGTCACTGGGATGCGGTCGATTCGAATGCCAGGATGCCTGTCCATGTCGTACATTCTACTCCCTGACGAGACCCTCCGTCTGGTGCTACGGGGCATGCCTAACATCCGGGCAGCGGACCCGCCCTCGCTACTCTTTCATTGTTCGCGGGTGGTGAGGCCGGGCGGGCCGCTGAACTTGATGCGAGACCCAGGTTACCCGAGAGATGCTGGAATGCCGAGAAAAGTACGCGAACTGATCGCCGACCTGAAACGCGCAGGCTTCGTGGATCGCGGAGGCAGAGGTGATCACCGGAATTTCGTGCACCCGAAGGTCACGAAACCCGTTACGATATCCAGGAGCAGAAGGTGACGACGCCAAACGTTACCAGGAGCGAGCAGTCAGACTCGCAATCGAGGAAGCACAGAAATGAATCCCGAATCGAGATACCTGAAAATCGTTGAATGGTCAGACGAAGACGCCTGTTTTATCGGCAGCTGCCCGGAGTTGTTTTATGGCGGCTGTCATGGAGAAGATGAGCGCCAAGTTTTTGATCAGCTGTGCGCGATCGTCAAAGAAACCGTCGAACTCTACGAGCGTGACGGAAAACCATTGCCGAAGCCCTTATCCGGCAAAGATCTCGTCAACTGTCTCCAAAAGATCGCCTGACTGCCGATCAGCAGAGATGAAATCGAGAACTTCTTTACTCACCCAGCTGGCAAGTGCCACCCTGTTCTTGTTTTCCTTGCTCTCCCTGCTCTCGTACCCTGTCCGGTGCCAGGATAACTTCCTAGCCATTCCCAATGGCGCGGCCGAACAGTACCACTTTAACTTCGCACGGAATTTTTTTGCCAGTGTGGAGGCCGAAAAAGCTGAGCGCGCCAACTACATAGCAGCTTTGAGAGAATTAGAAGGTCTGAAAGGAAAGGTCACGGCTTCCCCTGATAACTTGCTTCGGGCGTTCCACCTCTACGACAAGGTTCTCATCGAGTTCATCCGTCATTACACATATTTATATCTGCGTTACGCAGTCAACACGACGGATGAAGCAAGCAACAGAGAAGCTTCAAAGTTGGATGCGGAATTTTCCAAACGAACCGCCTTTCTGCAACGCGAACTGATGCAGATCAAAGGCCAAGTCCTCAATAGATTCGTTGAGCAGGAACCGGACCTCAGAATTTACTTGTTCGCTGTCGAATCCGCACGGCGCTACCAGCGTCATGCGCTCTCGCTTCAAGAGGAAGAAGCGCTGAGCATCACGGCCCCGTTCAATACAGAATGGCAATATGGCCTTTATCAAGAGCTATTGCGCCGCACACAGTTCGGTACGGTTGGCGGCGCGGACGGTCAGCTCGATGTCCGGAGACAACGTGCCGGAATCGCCAGCCATCCTGATCGCGCGGTCAGGGAGGCCGGGTTCAAAAAACTCTACCTGGGCTATGCCTCGCAACGCGACCTCTACGCCTTCGCTCTGATAAATCTTGTCAGAGCGCGCAACCGTCTCGCACAACTACATCATTTTGAAGACGCGGTCGAAGAAGCTTTTTTCAAAAGCTATTGGAACGAGGCAGAAGTCTCGAATTTGCTGGAAGAAGTCAAGAAGGCGGTAGACGTCTATAAACGCTATCAGAGATTGCGTGCCGACCATGTCAAGAAACAGATGGGTTATGTGGATGTCAATCTGTGGGATGTTTCTGCAAGTCTAACTGGTGAGAGGCTGCCCCGCTTTACAATTGAACAGGCGAGTGCAGTTTTGCGCGAGGCATTGTCCCCGCTCGGCTCTGAGTACGGACGGGAACTCGCTCTGTTGCTGGATCCCAGTAATGGACGCATGGATATCGTTCCCGGCAACAACCGTAAGTCTGGCGGTTTCTCGAAAGGTTTTCCCGGAGTCGCGACAGTTTTTTTTAGCGGCGGTTTTGCGGGCTACTACAACGACATGCGCGTGCTGACGCATGAGTCGACTCACGCGATTCATCGTCAACTGATGATTAACAATGGCGTTTTGCCGGCCTATGCCGAGGGTCCGCATTACCTGTTCGAGTCGTTTGCGATCTTCAATGAGTTACTTTTGCCCGACTACCTTTATCAAAGAGAAACCGATCCGGCGAGAAAGAGTTACTTTCTTGAACAATTTTTTGAAGGTAAAGGGATGACACTGTTTTCGGTTGCTCAGGAGGAGGCCATCGAACTAGCCATTTACAGTGCGGTTGGACAGGGCAAAATCGAGAATGCCGACGCCCTTGACTCCCTCACGAAGCAGATAAGCAACCGCTATTCAACGTGGTCCGCTAAGCACGACGAGTTGAAGATGCAGTGGATAACGAGCACTCTTTTTTACGAAGACCCGTTGTACGACATCAACTATGTATATGGCGCATTACTCGCGCTGAAATACTACGAGATGTTTACGCGCGACCCGAACCAGTTCTTACCTCGTTACCTGGGATTGATGAGGAATGGCTTCAACGCTCCCCCGGATGTCTTGCTTAAGCGATATTTGGACATCGACCTGCACGACCCCGGCTTGGTGACAGACGCAGTCCGGCTACTCCAGGACAAAGTCGATCTGCTGGAAGCAGTGTATTCAAAATAAGCCGTGGACCCGCCAACTTGAATTCGTGATGAAGCACACTGACGCTCTCACCATTCAAAATGCGGTTCACCACCGCTACTCGAAACTTCTTAGTGAAAACGCGTCTTTGAGACAAGTTAGGTTCTCCTTTCCCGATTTGTCGGAAAGTGTCCCTAATTTCATTGTCTTAATTTTGGGGTTCATTCCAGGACTGACCCTGAATTTCCCCGAATTCGGTGTATCCGATGGCCAGGAAATTGAACCGTTTCGCGAAAAAAACTGGCTCGGCTCACCCCCAAGAGGTGACAATGTAGGTTTTTAGGAGTTCTATGGATATCTTGGCACACGGACTCTGGGCAACGGCAGGGGCGATCGGCTTGCGGAGGA
>RPQK01000052.1 GCA_003819755.1 Acidobacteriota bacterium
AATCTCCGTCGCCGCGCCTGACTCAATGGCCGCCTTCGGCATGCCAAACACGGTTGAGCTTTGTTCGTCCTGCACAATCGTATGCCAGCCGGCCCGGCGCAGCTCAAGAAGCCCGGCGGCTCCATCACGGCCCATCCCGGTCAGCAGGATGGCCAGGTCTTTCCTGGGCCAATTCCGTCGCAGGCTATGAAACAGGCTGTCGACCGAGGGGCGGTACGGGTATTCCCGAGGTTCGGCCTGATAATGAAAAGCACCGTCAGCCCCCAGAACAAGATGGTCTTCGCCGCCGGCCACGAAAACGCGATTCAACGAGGGACGGCCTCCCTCCTGAGCCAGTTCCACCTGCAACTCCGTTTGATCATTCAGCCAGCTGACCAAGCCGGACACAAACTGCAGATCCACATGCTGGACGATGACCACACAGGCCCCCAAACGCCCCGGCAGCCCGGAAAGAATCGTTGCCAACGCTCTTGGCCCCCCGGTTGAGGCACCGATCGCCACCAACGGCAGCTCGGGTCCGCCCAGCCGGGAGCGTTTGGAGGCGTGGGCCGCCGGCTTTCCTCCGATCAGCCGCTGTATGATGGCGATCTTGCGCAGCAACTCCTCGGGGTCGGTTATTTCCCCCTTCGCGCTCAGAACCGGCACGGCCACTGCATCAAGCGCCCCATGCCCCATCGCTTCGAACACTTGAGCAGAGTGTCCCGACAGGGTAGGCGCGAGGATGAGAATCGGGCAAGGACTGTGTGTCGCGATCACCCGAGTCGCTTGAACGCCGTCGAGAACGGGCAGGTTCAGCTTCATCAGGATCAGATCGGGTTTGTTTTCCCGACACTTCTCGACCGCTTCGGCTCCGTCACGGGCGACCCATTCAACCCGGTAACCGGGGACAGAATCTATCAATTGTCGTAGGGCTTGGATGTCCCTTGGTTCGTCGTTGGCCAATCCAATCCGCATAGATCACGGACTCCCTATCAGGTCCCGAACCGCGTTCAACAGACTCTCGTCATGGAAACTGCTCTTGGTAAGATAATAGTCTGCTCCCGCCTGCATTCCCTTTATCTTGTCCTCTTCTCTATCCTTGTACGAGACGATCATGACCGGCAGATCCTTGAGCGGCGTACTGGTCTTGATTTTCCTCACCAACTCAATCCCGTCCATTCTGGGCATGTCGACATCGGTTACGACAAGATCAAAGCGTGAGGTTTGGAGCGCGTTCCAGCCATCAATGCCGTCAACCGTCACCACGACCTCGTAACCTCGATTTTCGAGCAGGCGCCGCTCGACCTCCCGAACCGTCAAGGAATCGTCCACTACAAGGATTCGCTTCCCGACTGCCGCCCGGGCCGCCGCCCGAAGTTGCGAGATGCGGCCAGGCTTACCCTGGCTGAGGAGATTGTCGATAGATCTAACCAGATCCTCGACGTCAAGAATCAAAACCGGGGTCCCGTCTTCGAGTATGGCGCCCGCGCTGATGTTCGGGACCCGCCCAAGCCGCGGGTCGAGCGGCAGAACGACCAGATCCCGCTCTCCCAGTATCCGCGAGACGACGACGCCGTACCGAGTGAGCCGATCGCTCACCACGAGCACGCTCAAACCCTGTTCAGAACTCCCCGACGAGGACAACTGCAAGACCTGCGAGGCCTCCAGAAGTCCCAATGGTTCTCCATCGAGTGAACAGAACTGCCTGTCCTCGAGGGTTCGCACTTCATCCCTGGGGGTAATCACGATCCGGTCGAGCCGGGTCAGAGGGACCGCATAATACTGACCGCCAATTTCGACGATCAGCGTCCGCACGACGGACAGGGTCAAAGGGAGTCGCAGATGAAAAGTGGTGCCTTTGCCGACCGTGGATTCCACCTGGACTGTCCCGCCGACTTCCTTGGTCATTGATTGAACAACGTCCAGGCCTACGCCCCGCCCCGAGGTCTCCGTCACCTTTTCAGCGGTGGAAAAACCCGGGAGGAACAGGAACTCCATCAGTTCCGCCGGAGTCAATTCGGCCGCCATTTCCTCGGTGACGTAGCCCCTCTGCACGACTTTCCGCCGGAGTCTGTCCTTGTCAATCCCTCGGCCGTCATCCGAAACCGCGACATGAAGCATACCCGAGGAGTGCCGCGCCTCCAGCACCACGATCGCGTCGGCGTCCTTCCCGGCCGCCACACGTTCTTCGGAAGGTTCCACCCCGTGGTCAATGGCATTTCGAAGCAAATGCGTCAGGGGGGCCTCAAGCTTTTCGAGGATATCCCGATCGACCCGGGTTGCCCCACCGATGATCTCAAACTTGATCTTCTTTCCCGAGTTTCGTGCCAAATCGCGAACCATCCGGGGGAAGGCAAATACTCCTTCGGAAAAAGGCCTCATTCGCGTCGAGACGACTTCGGCATACAGCCGATCCGTCAGTTGCTCCAGCCGCGTGGAGAACAACTCGAACTGCTCGATGTTCTTCCGTACCTGTTCTGAAATCTGCTCCGACGCGGTGACCGACTGGATGACTTTTGTCCTGATTTCTTTAGGAACCCGCTCGTCGGCCGCCGCCCAGGCGGACAACGCTTCCAACGTCCCGCCTATTTCAAGGTGCCGAGCTTTAATCCGGACCCACGATGCAGCGAATGGCTTTGTGGCCTTGGCTTGGACAAGGCACTCCCCGGTCAAACCCAGAAGCCGGTTCAGGTTCTCGGCCAAAACTCGAACCAGGTTCTCGTCAGGCTTTTCCTGACCCTGGCCGGAACGCGCGGTCGGCGCCTGATCTTCACCGCGACCCGCCGAGTCGGGAATTGCGGCCGGTCGAGGAACGGGCGTGACCGCTTCAACGGGACGAGCAGCGACGCCTGCGGCTCCGACGGAAAGCTCCCCCCGAAGTGCCTCGCCGAGCCGCTCGATCTCTCCCGATTTACTCTCCAACTGGTCCTGTAGGGCGTTGACCGAGGCGCGAGCCAAGACGGTGAAGAGATCGTTTCCGGCAAGAAGAGTGTCAATGGCGCTCGTTGACAGCCTCACTTCGTTCCGTTGCGCGGCCGACAGAAGGTCCTCCATCGCATGGGCCAAATGTACCGCGGGATCGAGGCCCACAATGCGGGCTGCGCCCTTGATGGAATGAGCCGCCCGCATAAGCGGCTCCACGCGTTGCGGCGTTTGTTCCTGCTCCAGCCCGACGAGACCGGCTTCGAGTATCCGGGTGTGGTTCGAAAGCTCGGTCCGAAACAGGTCGAGCATAACCGGGTCAAGAACTTCTCGCGCCTTGGCTTTCGCCCGGGGAACCGGTTTCACTTCGGGAGCGGGTTTTGGTGCCGGAGAAGCCGGAGGAGTCGGAGGAGCCGGCGGACCCGCCTGCGCGCCCTTCGCCAATTCCCCGATCTCCGCTGCCAGCCGCCGGAGCTCGTCGGACCTTTCGTTCAGGGCTGCCACGATCCCGGCCGGCTCAGCGGCCGCCAATTCCCGTATGAGCACCAGGCTTCGGCCAATTTTCGATTCCCCGGGTCGTAACACACCGACACCGTTTAGTTTCGCGGCGGACAACAAACCTTCGAGTGCACCGCCCAACGAACCAAGCTCCTTCAGCCCGCCGATTAGAGCGGCGCCCTTTATCGAATGTGCCGCGCGAATCGCGGACTCCAGGCCGGCGGCGACGTCAGCCCCTTCGCACAGCGTGGAGTCCAGCGTCCGGCCGTGCGTAACGAGCTCAGACTTAAGAAGCTGAAGCAACTGCAAATCGGCTGTCATGTTCTTCCTTGCCTGTCTCCGAATCCGCTATGTGATCAGACTCCCCTGGAGAGAAGCCTTGAACTTCTCATCATCCAACCAACCGACGCTCTTTCCCTCCAACTGGATTACGCCTTGAGTCATGCTGGTTGGACATTTCGACAGGCTCATCGGCACTTTCAATGCCTTGGCCGGACACACTTGGCGGACCCCCAGGACCTCGTCCACGGCAAAAACAAAACGCTCCGTGTTCTTACCCATCGTCACGACTATCATCCTCGGGCGCACCTTCGTCTCACCGGATTTCGCACCGGTTTCGTCGGAAAGACGCAGAAGGTCTCCCAATGAGACACAGGGCAACAGTTCGCCGTTCACGTTTACCAGTCCCCGAAAGATCTTCGAAGTGCGAAATGGCACGACGTGCACCGGCCGGAGGTCGAGCGCCTCCTGAAAACAGAGCGTCGGAAGCGCGAGCCATTCGGTTCGGACCCGGAAGACCAGTAGTGAAACCGTCTCTTCCACCGCGACTTGTTTTTCGCCTGCCAGCTGTTGTGTCCATTCTTCCAGCTCTCCAGGCGGGATCGCGCGATCAAAGAGGGTACGCGCGAGAAGCGAGTATTCCTCGCAGTTGCGACAGTGGCCGTACTCCTCGAGCCGTTCGCAGGACGAGTCGCCAAACACTCCAATTTCCTTCCAGCACGCGACCGTTGTCAGCTCGCTCACACGCGCTCCCTTTCCTCAAGCCGGCGGAAACGCTCACGGTACTGAGCAGCCCGTCGCCCGTCGCCCTTACGCTCCAACAGGAGGCTCATCTGAACCAGGCTCTCGCCGTGATCCGGGGCGAGGTAAATCGCCTTGGAAAACAGTTCCTCCGCAGCATCCAGCCGGTTGGAGGCCTGCTCGACAAGGCCAGCGAGATAGTAAATCCGATAATCCGGAGCGGTCCCGTCGATCAGCCGTCGACACACTTCCGCCGCTTGGTCGAGGGCACCCTGATCGGCGAGCCTCTGAGCTTGATCGATTAATGATTCCTCACTTTGCCGGACTTGGTGTGAGGTCGGCGGCGGGGCTGAGGGTGCAGGTCGCGGCACCGCCTTGGGACCAACCAGGCGAGGACGCCGGGGTTTGGATCCCTCCATCGTAGGGCGCTGAACCGCACGACCAGCGCGGGTCAACGCGAAGGCCCGCGCGAAAGCGAGGGGCGTATAGCCATGCTTCTGAAGCAGCGGGACTTCGGAATGACCGACGAACAGTATCCCATCGGGCTTGAGCAAGCGATCAAGGCTGGCGACAAGCTTAACTCTCGCTGCGTCGTTCAAGTAGATGATTAGGTTCTTGCAGAAAATAACGTCGTAACCGTCAGAGATTTGCAGGGTCTCGGGGTTCGCCAGATTGCCCTCAATGAAGCGCATAGTTCGAAGGACGGAGCTGGCTACGCGAAATCCGTCATGAGACCGTTCGAAATAACGCGCCTGGAGCTCTGTCAGCTTGTGACGGAAGGCGGATTGACGGTAGCAGCCCTTCCTGGCGACGGACAATGCGGCTGTGCTAACGTCCACGGCGTCAATCTGAAACGACTCCACCGGCAGGCCGGCTTCAAGTAGAGTGATCGCAATTGAAACAGGCTCCTCGCCAGTCGAGCACGGCGCCGACAAGACTCGAAAATACGTGGTCCGGGGCCGAAGAGACCGTCCGAGGCAGGCGAAAGCTTCTTTGTCCCGGAAGAACCAGGTTTCGGGCACGGCCAGGGCATCAACCAAACGAGCCAGCTCCGCAGTATCGACCAGCAAACGATCGACGTAGGTCGAATAACTGGTTGAGGGAATACCCTGGAGCCGAGACTGCACGAATCTCTCTACGTTCCTTCGGCCGATCGCTTCCAGATCCCAGCCAAGGCTTTCGGACAGAATCTTCTCGATTTCCGGGTACAGGCTCATCCCATTCTCAATTCTTCTCTTCCGGCATCCCGGCCGTTTGGGTTCGTCCCTGTACGGCCAAAACAGCCCTCACATCCTCGTTGAGTATGTTGGCGACACAGACTCTTTGAATCATGCCCTTCGCTGTCGGCAATATGTCGCCCAGGTAGCGTCCGTCTGCAATGCTCACACCTGACGGTTTAAACTCATCTGGCCGGCAGTCGATCGTTTCTGTCAGGTGCCCGGCCATCAAACCGAGAATGCCGTCGGGACCGGAGCCGGGGTCACGGACCACCATGATGCGAGTGCTCAGCAGCGGCCGCGACTTCTCATGTCCCATCAGGGCACCGAGGTCCACAACCGGCACGATTCGTCCCCGGTAGTTGAACAACCCGGCAACGTAGTTCGGAGCCCGAGGGACTTCCTTGAGTTGTACCAGAGGAATAACCTCTACAACTTCTCCGGCTTCAATCCCATACCGGTCTCTATTCACCTCAAACAGGACGAGCAGCATAAGTTTTTAAGTCAGTACAAAACGGTCAACCTCAGTTTCGAGGCCCTTGGCCGCTGCGTGCAGCCTGTCGGTAACCTGTAAGAAGCCATGCAGGGACTCGCGCGTCTGACGAGCCGCCTCGTCAAGTTGGCTCATCGCCTCGCTGATCTGACTGGCGCTTGCGGACTGGTCCTGCATACCGTGATTGACGGTCTCGAGCTGCGGGCTGAGCTGCGTCGCATACTCGATGATCCGGCTAAGGTCATTGCTGATTCGAGCGATCCGCTCAGTGCTCAAACGCGCTTGCTCGGTGTAGCACTCCACCCCCGCTACTCCTTCTCTGACCGCGTTCTGCATTTCGGATATGACGCCCTCGATGTCCAAGGCCGCAACGGCGGTCTGGTCAGCCAGACGCCTGACTTCCCGAGCAACCACGGCAAACCCGGCTCCGTACTCGCCGGCTTTCTCCGCTTCGATGGCTGCATTGAGTGACAAAAGATTCGTCAGATTGGCGACGCGTGTGATGGTCGTGATCACCTGGTTGATGCTGGCCGTTTTCTCGCGAAGCACTTCCAGACGGCCCGAAACGTCGGTGCTCGCATCATGGAGGCTTTGCAGGGTGGCTTTGATCTCCCCCAGGCTGGTCATGCCCTGAGCAGCCAGATCGGCCGCTTGAGAGGCGGTTTCTGTGACGCGTCCCACGGTCTGAGCCAAGCCGCTGACTGTGCTTGATATTTCCCGGCTGGTCGCAGTGACTTCGCTCGTCGAGGCAGCCTGTTGGGCAACCGTGGCCTCCAGTTGAAGGACTGATTCAGTGATGTGAGCCGCCGATAGTGTGACTTGCTCGCTCGACCCACCCACCTGGTTAAGCAGCGAATCGAGATTGTTCAGCATGCGCTCCATGGCCTGACTCAGGCGCCAGCTTTCGTCGTTGCTGGCCTGTGCGCCATTGTACCGGTAAGTGCCGGCCGCGAGTGCCTCCTTCGCCTGCCTGAGCTGGCCATCCGCAATATGTCCGGCAATCCGGGTGGCCCGCCTGAGCGGAACTGTAATACCGCGGGAAATCAGAAGAACCAGGCCGCCGGCGACCGCCAGCGAGACGACGCTTAAGAGAATCGCCAAACCGCGTCGCATCTGATGAAATGCCAGACGGGCCTCGAGCAGAGCAACCAACTCCTCCCCTGTGACCCTCCAAAGTCCGTATCCGGACTCCAACGCCTGGGTCGTTGATTGGGAGAGATCAGTCTTCGGCCCGGGTGTCGACCGGCGTTGGGCCAAGTCTCGCGATTGGCGGACCACGGTCTTGACCGAGTCCTCCAATCGTTTCATGACGACGGGAATTCGCTGGTGCAAAGAAACGCTCTTCCCGTAGAAACGCTCATCCACTTGGAGCGGGATGGCCAAATCATCACGCAGTTCGGCCAGCAAGCGGTCCAAGTTGACTGCATATCCGAGGAGAATGCGGCGATCGTAGTCCTGAAACCCGCCAGCCGCCTCCGCTGAGAGGGCGTAAAGGAGCACTTGCTGCAGATTCTCCTGGAGTCGCGGAAGCCGCACCAACGCCAGATTCATCAGGTAATAGGAATCCAGATCGGGATCCAGAATCAGCTGCGACTCGTCTCCCATTTTCCTCAGGAACCCCACCGCTTCGGGCATCATTGAGGTTGGCGCCGAACCTTGCCCGGCCCGGGCCTTCTGCCACTGATCCCTCCATTCGGGCCAAGCCTTCTCGACGTGGGACAGGGCGGCCCGGGACTGCTGGTCTTCCACAGCCGCTGTCCACTGCGCCAAGTCGTTGATAGCCTGTTCAACACCGGTCTGCGCCTGTTCCACTTTCGCTGCATCAGCCGAAGCCGCATCCGAAGCCACTTCCAATTTACCGAGCCCTTCGAAAAGGGCCTGGACGGCGGGCAAAAGCCGGGCACCTTGAATCTCACTCGAGGTCAAGCGGATGATGCCGTCGAAGCCGGCCACAACGAAGTAGAGCAATACGGCGAAAGGCAGGGCAAACGCCAGGCTGCTCAGCAGAAGCTTTCGCGCCACTGAAAGTCTCTGGAAGAATGATGCGGCGGTATTCATATGGATGCTCATGCGCTGATCCTGAATCGCGATACTTCGTTCTGCAGGCCTTGAACGGCTTCGTTCAGCTGGTCCGTCACCGACTTAAATTCCTGGAGCGAGTCCTTGGTCTGTTCGGCCGCCTGGGAAAGTTGAACCATCGCCTCGCTTATCTGCACAGCTGACCCCGACTGACCCTCCATCGACTCCTTGACGTTTTCGAATTGAGGTCCCAGGTTGTGAACTTGATCGATGATCCGCGTAAGCTCGTTCCCGATTTCCGCCACTTCACCGACTCCGCGGCGGACCTGTTCCGCGAACTTGTCCATCTCCATTACACCTGTCGTAACGGACGACTGCATCTCTCGGACAACGTACTCGATGTCCTGAGTGGCCACGGCGGTCTGGTCTGCGAGCCGGCTGATCTCCCGTGCCACGACGGAGAAACCCTTGCCGTACTCCCCGGCCTTTTCAGCTTCAATGGCGGCATTAAGGGAGAGCAGATTGGTTTGATCGGAGATCTTGTTTATCGTGGTGATGACGCTTGAAATCCGGTTGGCCCGCTCGTTGATCGTGGCCAGCCGGGAAGTGATCGAGCCGGTCGCCGTCATCAGCTGGCGCATGGCCGATTCCATTTTGCTGAGGTCAGTTCGGCGTGATTCCGCCATGGTGGCCGTCCCGTTCAGCTGTTCACCGACGTCGATCATCAACTTTGAGAGGTCTTCCGCAGTTCGAGATATCTCCTTCGTGGTCGCTGTCACTTCCCTGGTGGATGAGGCTTGCTCGGCGACTGCCGCCTCGAGCTGTCGGGCAGAAGCGGCGATTTCCGTTCCCGACGTCGTGACCTGGATCCCGGACCGCTGAACCTGTCCGATTAGAGAATCGAGGCTCCCCGTCATGGTGCCGAACGCTTCAAGCAACTGCGCAGTTTCGTCGACATCCTGGATGAATCGCCCGTGCTTCTTGTGCCCATTTGCCTCCAGGCTGGCCTTCAATTGAGCCCGAGCCTGGCCCAGGTCCCCCGCTGCGATCTTGTTGGCCACATCGATTGTCACTCCTAGCGGCCGGGCGGCCTTGCCGCTGAGAAAGACGGCCAATAGCAGGGCCCCGCCGAGAAGGGCAAGACCTGTAACCAGAAGCTTAATCAGAAGTTTTCGAATGGCCTGATTGACTCTTGTCCGGGTCTCGTAATAGTCCTCCTCATAGGTCCCGACATTGATGATCCAGTCCCAGGGGGCAAAATAGACCAGCGAGGCGATCTTTGGCCGGGCCGCCGGCTCGCCAGGATTCTGCCAGAGATACCGTTCGAGCGTCGGCTGACTGGTAGGCTGTCTCATTGCTCGAATCAGCATGTCCTGCACGAAAAATCTCCCTTGGGCATCGCGTGCTTCCCAAACGCTCTGGCCGTCGCGCTTCCCATCTGGCGAGATCACATACCGGCCTCGAGACTCCCCTTTCCCACCCACGACACAGACGTATCCCGTCCTGCCGACCCGAATTTCCATGATGACTCGGCGCATCGTATTGAACGCATCCGGGTAGTCGCTGACCCCCAGCATCCCGACGATCTTGCCTTGGCCATCACGGATCGGCTCATAGGCGGCGACCACGAACCTCCCAATAAGGTCAGCCGGCCCTCGGTAGGTCTCACCTTTTAGAATCGCGGCAATAATCGGATTGGAGCTGCCGTCCGGAAAGACAGCGGGGACATAAGTCCCAATCGCACGCCGTCCCGGCGTGCTTTCGACATTCGTCGACACCCGAAGCATATCCCCACGTTCGTTAATTCGCTGAAAGATGGAGCAGGAAGCACCGAGGATCTTTTTGATCGGGTCGACCACGGAGACCGGTCGACGGGTATCAAACTGCTGGCCCACCCATCCCCCACCGATGAGCATCTTTGGCAGAGTCAACGTTTTCTTTTCGCTGGTCTTCTGGTTGGTTGCTTCCCAAGAGGCTGTATCGGAGGACAGCTGAACCGCTCCTTGGTCCTGGAGCAGGCGGCGAGCCACGCTCAGATCATCACCCGCTTTGCGGATAATCAGCTGATTGGCGATCTCGCAGAGGGCGTAAGCATCTTTGGCGGTTTGAATGACGGTGCGGCCGGCAATTGCACTCAGCTCGTTCTCGGCCTCTTTTGCGACGCTCTGCTCCAGCTGCGTCAGCATGACAAGCATCGTAGCGACTGGCAGCGCAGCTGCCAGAAAAGCAAGTCCAAGCACCTTTCTCTTCAGGTTCAGCTTCATTGTCCGCCCCCCCGCCTTTTACCCGGGCATAGTTGTAACACGAAACCGCGATAAGGACTAGCGCGAGGAAGGGGGCGGATTATGGAGCCGCACGGCGCCTGGGAGCGCGGCCGTGCGCGGGTTGTAATCCGGGGGGCTATTCCTTCGGCCCGGGTTCCACCATTCGTGCCTGCTCAAGCAGCATGCGCACGCGGGTGGCAAAATCACCGTCCGGATGGTATTTCAGGTATTCTTCCAATTCACTGATCCGCTCCTGGAAGCGGCCCTGCAAGTAGTAGAGATCAGCCAAGGCGAGTTGGGGTGAGGAGAAATGCCGAGGGTCCAAGGCCTTCGCCTGACGCAGGTGCGTTTCCGCCTTCGCCGGATCCTGCATCCGCATGTAGCTCTTCCCCAGCTGCGAGTGCGCGAGCGCGTCTTCCGGAGCGCGTCTGACAGCGCTCTGGTTGATTTCCAGCGCCTCCTGATCCTTGCCCAGCGCAAGAAGCGCCCCACCCAGATTCACCAAAGCCCAGTAAGCGCCTGGTTCTTCCTTCAGTGCACGGCGAAAGTGATGCTCGGCTGTTGGAAAGTCGGCGGTCTGATACGCAATCACTCCCAGCTCGTTCCAAGCCTCCGCGAAATGAGGTGCAAGCTGTACCGCGTTCGAGAGGTGCGTCTTGGCACCCAGGACATCATGCTTTCCCAGGCAATTTTGAGCGCGGCTTACCTCCTCCCGTGCTTCCCTGGGGACAGTCAACTGAGATTTGCTGATCACCTCAGCATCGTCCGGCGACCGGGAGCCGGCGAACTGAATCACTTCCCTGACCCGTCCCTTCTTGTCAGCGAGCGTCGGGCCGATCTCGATAGTCCGTCTCATCTCGCCTTGACGGGCAACGGCGACGATCAGAACGTAGGAGCCGGCCTGAAGCTTCCGAAATTTGAACGATCCATCAAGACCCGCCCGGGCATGGGCGTTGTAGGGCAGGGTGCCGCCATGCAAAAAGACCCACGGTTCAGGATCGCGGATCAACTTGCCGTCAGCTCCCAGGATCTGGCCGTGAAACTCGAAGAAGCGCGGTTTGTCGGCCGCTGACGTTGTTGCGCCGAGCAACATCCAGATTGCGAGCCCGACGGGAATTCGCGCACGCATCGTCCCAAGTTTACTCCCGTGCGGATGCCGCGGAAACGTATTTGCCTGGCCGCCGCTTTTTGCGGCAACATGGGTGGCTGGCTGAAAGCGACGAAAGGACCGCGCTATGCATGATTACCACATAGCCGTCGTGCCGGGCGACGGAATCGGACAAGAAGTGACGCCGGAGGGTGTTCGACTGCTCGACCTTGGTGGCGAGCTGACGGGCAGCTACAAATGCCATTACGAGTACTTTCCGTGGGGATGTGAGTATTATCTGAAAAGCGGCCGGATGATGCCAGACGACGGGCTGACGCTCCTCCAGCGGTTCGACGCGATTTATTTCGGCGCCGTCGGCTTTCCCACTGTTCCAGATCACGTCTCTTTGCGCGGATTGCGGCTTCCCATATGTCAGGGTTTCGAACAGTACGCCTGCGTTCGCCCCAGCCTGCTTCTGCCCGGTATCCAGAGCCCGCTTGCCGGCAAAAGGGCAGGGGACATTGACTTTGTGGTCGTACGTGAGAACACCGAGGGCGAGTATTCCGGTTCAGGAGGCCGCGCTCATCGGGGCCTGCCGCTCGAGGTCGCTACCGAGACTTCCGTCTTTACGCGATCCGGGGTGGAACGGGTAATCCGCTACGCCTACAACCTGGCCCGAAAGCGGCGCAAGCGTCTTGTCAATGCCACCAAGTCAAACGCGCAGCAGTACGCGATGACTCTCTGGGATGAGGTGTTTGACGCAGCGGGGCTCGACTTTCCCGAAGTCAAAACCGAACGCGTCCTCATCGACGCGTTGGCGGCCCGTTTTGTCCTGAAGCCGGAGTCACTTGACGTCGTTGTCGGCTCCAACCTGTTCGGTGACATCCTCACCGATCTGGGAGCCGCCGTCTGCGGAAGCATGGGCCTGGCGCCAAGCGGCAACATCAATCCCGAGCGGCAATACCCGTCAATGTTCGAGCCAGTGCACGGATCCGCCCCGGACATTTGCGGCAAGGGCGTAGCTAATCCCATCGCCATGATTTGGTGCGGCGCGATGATGCTCGATTTCCTGGGCGAACAATCCGCGGCTGACCTTATCCTGTCGGCGATCAAAGCCTGCACGGCATCCGGTGAAACGCTCACCCCGGACCTGGGCGGCAGGGCCGGTACTGGCCAAGTAACAGAAGCGATCGTTGCCGAGGCCAGAAGGCAGGCAAAATGACCGTCTCGGTTTCATCGAAGAGCAGCGCAGACGATTCGACCCACGGAGACCAGGGCAGCGCTGACGGCCGGTCAAAATGGAGGGCCATTCTTCCACTCGGGTTGTGGCTTGTTTTGCTGCTCGTTCCTGCACCCGCCGGCCTGACCCATGAGGCCGGGTCGTACTTCGCTCTTGTTTCAGGGGTGATCCTCGCGCTCATCCTGGAACCGCTTCCAGCAGCCGCGATTGGAATTATTGGGGTGGCGATAGCCTCCGTTATGAGATATGTCGCTCCGAATCCCGGCGCGTCAGTCACCTGGGCCTTGAGCGGTTTCTCCGACCGTACCGTCTGGCTCATTTTTGGCGCTTACGTTTTCTCGATTGGCTACAACAAGACCGGCCTGGGTCGCCGGATCGCTCTGCACCTGGTTCGACTGCTGGGTGGACGCACCTTGGGGCTGGGCTATGCGATAGCGCTGGCGGACCTCGCCCTGGCGCCCGGTACGCCATCGAACACCGCCCGTAGCGCCGGCACTAGCTTCCCGGTCATCTCGAACATACCGGCCCTGTATGGTTCGCAAGCAGGGCCAACCGCCCGCAAGATCGGCGGTTATATTATGTGGACGGCCTTCGCGTCGACGGCGGTGACCAGTTCGATGTTTCTCACCGCGCTCGCTCCTAATGTTCTCGCCCTAAGCATCGTCAGGAACACGACAGGGGTGGAAATCACCTGGACGGGGTGGATAATCGGGTTCCTCCCGATAGGCCTCCTTCTGATTGCCGTCGTTCCGTTGCTCACTTACTGGATCTACCCCCCGGAGATTCGATTCAGCAGGGAAGTCCCGCAATGGGCGGCCGCCGAACTTCGGCAAATGCGCGGTATCAGCCGGGAGGAGGTCAAAATGGCGGTTGCCGTCGGCGTCGCCGTCTTTCTGTGGATTGCAGGCAGCAACAGCCAGATCTCGCTCCCCTACCTCGGCGCCAACTTCATCGACGCCACGGGCGTCGTTCTGCTCGTAATCGCTCTCATGCTGCTCGCCGGAGTTCTCAGATGGGACGATATCCTGGCGCACCAGGGGGCCTGGAACATCCTGGCCTGGTTCGCGACTCTCGTGACACTGGCTGATGGACTGAACCGCGTCGG
The DNA here is from genome assembly GCA_003819755.1 of Acidobacteriota bacterium. Classification (GTDB taxonomy): domain Bacteria; phylum Acidobacteriota; class UBA6911; order RPQK01; family RPQK01; genus RPQK01. The sequence goes on from RPQK01000052.1 coordinate 13,845, forward strand.
CTTCGTCAAGTGGTTTGCCCAGCTTGTCTCAGCCCCCCTTGTGGGACTGAACCCGATCCTGGCCCTGGCACTTCTGGTTGGCCTCTTCTTCTTCATCCACTATTTCTTTGCAAGCCTGAGCGCCCACACAGCCGCGGTGCTGCCCGTCGTCCTGGCCGTCGGCGCCGCAATTCCCCGGATCCCGATTGTCCCCTTCTCCCTGTTGCTCGTCTATTCCTTGGGGCTCATGGGAGTCATCTCGCCGTACGCGACGGGGCCAGCCCCGATCTACTACGCCAGCGGCTTCATAGCGCGCCCCGATTTCTGGAGGCTGGGCCTGATCTTCGGTCTCATCTTCTTCGGCGTTCTGATACTGATCGGTATTCCGTATCTGGTTTAGGCCTTGTCCGCCTCGCAGAGCCGCTTCGCCGAGCAGTGAGGCGGGCGAGTTGACAGGCGTTTTGCTACAATTCTCCGCTTCGGAGGACCTTCATGATCCGCAATCTACGATCTGCTTATCTACGCTTTCAGTTCCTGGCGGTTTGCCTGGTTCTTTCGGCTTCGCTCCTGGCAACTGACACCTTGAAGCCCCCGGTCGCGGCCAAGCATCCGAAGGATGTCACGCTTCACGGTGACCCACGCACCGACGATTACTTCTGGCTAAGGGAGAAGTCCAATCCCGACGTGCCTGCATACCTGGAGGCCGAGAACGCTTACGCGAAGGCCGTGTTAAGACCGACCGAGGCCCTGCAGGAAAAGCTGTATAACGAGATGCTCGGCCGGATCAAGCAAACGGACCTGTCAGTCCCATACAAGGATGGCGAATATTTCTACTATTCTCGGACCGAGGAAGGCAGGCAGTACCCGATCCACTGCCGCAAAAAGGGATCGGTCGACGCCCCGGAGCAGGTGACTCTGGATTTGAACGAACTGGCCAAAGGGCAGAAGTTCACGGCGCTGGGCTCGTACACGGTTAGCGACGACGCCAAGCTCCTCGCCTACTCGGTGGATTTCACCGGATTCCGGCAATATAAGCTGCAGATTAAGAACCTGGAAACGGGTCAAGTGCTCCCCGACACCGCTGAAAAGGTTGTCTCGGTCGCCTGGGCGGGGGACAACAAGACGTTATTTTATACAGTAGAGGATCCCGCCAAACGCTCCTATCGACTCTACCGCCACGGACTCGCGCAGACCAAAGACGACCTGGTCTACGAGGAGAAGGACGAGTTGTTCGAGATCGGCGTGCACCGGACCCGCAGCAAAGAATTTGTCATTCTCGACATAGGCAGCCACACAACCAGCGAGGTGAGATACCTGAAGGCGACAACTCCCGACGCCGAGTTCCGGACCATTCTGCCCAGGAAACACATGATCGAGTACTCGATCGATCACCATGGGGACAGTCTTTATATGTTGACTAACGATAGAGGCCGGAACTTCCGGCTTGTATCGATGCCAATCAACGATGTTTCCGAGGGGAAATGGAAGGAGCTGCTGGCTCACGATCCGGCGGTCATGCTCGAGAATCTCGACCTGTTCGCCGACTACCTGGTGCTCTACCAACGCAAGAACGGGCTGCAGGAAATAAAGATCACCAATCTCCAGTCAGGCAAGAACCACTACGTTTCGTTTCCCGAGCCAACCTACTCCGTATTCCCTACGCAGAACCGGGAATGGAAGACCTCGATTCTACGGTACAACTACCAGTCCCTGATCACTCCCAGCTCGATTTTTGACTACAACATGGAGACCCGGCAGGCAAAGCTCCTGAAAGAGACAGAAGTTCTCGGCGGCTACAACCGCAAGCAGTACCATTCGGAACGCATCTACGCGACTGCAAAAGACGGGACGAAAGTCCCAATATCGCTTGTCTATCGGAAGGGCTTGAAGAAGAACGGCCAGGCGCCGATGCTGCTCGAAGGGTATGGATCGTACGGCTACCCGAATTCTGTCGCATTCTCCTCGAGTGACCTCAGCCTTCTGAACCGCGGCTTTGTCCTCGGTACGGCCCACATTCGGGGCGGAGGTGAAATGGGGAAGAACTGGCACGACCTGGGGCGGATGAAGAACAAGATGAACACGTTTACGGACTTCATCGCCTCGGCGGAACAGTTGGTAGCAAAAAAGTACACGTCAAAGGACCGGCTGGCGATTGTAGGTGGGAGCGCCGGCGGGCTGCTCATGGGTGCCGTCACTAATCTGCGTCCGGACCTCTTCAAGATCGTCATCAGTCACGTCCCGTTTGTGGACGTGATAAACACCATGTCGGACGCTTCCCTTCCTCTCACGGTCGGCGAGTTCGAGGAGTGGGGCAACCCGGCTAATAACGATGAGTACGACTACCTCAAGAAGTACTGCCCGTATACGAACCTGGCGGCCAAGAACTACCCCACCATCCTCGTCAAGACCTCCTTCAACGACAGTCAGGTGATGTACTGGGAGCCGGCGAAATACGTCGCCAAGCTGCGAGCCTTGAAAACCGACGCAAATCCGTTACTGCTGGTTACGAACATGGCGGCCGGTCACGGCGGTTCGTCCGGCCGCTATGACCGCTTGCGGGAACTTGCGCTGGATTACGCCTTTCTGCTGAACCAGCTGGGGATTACCCAGTAAAGGTATTGTCGCAGGCACGCCGTAAAACGCTGGCACCGCCACGAATCTGGTGCCAGCGTTCACCTTCCACTTCCACATCGTTACAATACTCCTCAGGCTCCTAAGTCTCCGCTCCGATTAACTCCGAACCGCACAAGGAGGTTCTATGGATCGCTTTGAGGAACTGAAGAAGAAGTACGACAGCGTTCTAAGTTTTGTCCAACAGCAGAAGGGCGTCAGTGTGCACAACCTGCACCTGCAGGAAAACAAGCTGATCCTGAGAGCATCGGCGGGAACCGAGCAGATTAAGAATTCGATCTGGGATCAGATCAAACGCGTCGACAAGACCTTCTCGGATCTGCAGGCGGACATCAGCGTCGACCCGAGCCTCGCCCCAAAAGCGGCTGCTCCGGCGGCGGCACCACCTCCCGCGCCCGGCGGCGCCCAGACCTACACGGTGAAATCAGGCGATTCGCTCTCAAAGATCGCCAAGCAGGTTTACGGGAACGCGAACGCCTACATGAAGATCTTTGAGGCCAACCGCGATCAGCTGAAGGACCCGGACACAATCAAACCCGGCCAGGTCCTTAAGATTCCCTCGGCGTAGGAGCCGGATCAGACAGAGCCGCGACGAGGATGCCCCAAGTGCGCCGCACTTGGGGCATCCTCACGCCGCCAGCACCACCTTGATGCACTCGTCTTCCTTGTCCCGGAACATCCGATATGCTTCCGGGGCTTTTTCGAGCGGCATTCGATGGGTGATGACGAAGCTCGGGTCGATTTCCCCGTTTTGAATCCGCTCCAGAAGCGGCTGCATGTAGCGTTGCACGTGGGTTTGCCCGGTCTTGATGGTCAACGCCTTGTTCATGGCCGCGCCGAAGGGGATCTTGTCCAGGAAACCGCCGTAAACGCCCGGCACAGAGACCGTCCCGCCTTTACGGCATGCCAGGATGGCTTCGCGCAACGCGATCGGCCGGTCCGTCTCCATCATGGCCGCCTGCTTGGCCCGATCGTAGAAGCCGTAGGGACCCGGCGCATGCGCTTCCATGCCGACTGCATCGATGCATGAATCAGGGCCTCGGCCGCCGGTCAACTCGGCCAGTGTCTCGAGAACACTCTGCTGTTCGTAGTCTATCGTCTCCGCCCCGGCCTTCTCCCTCGCCATCCGGAGTCGTTCCGGAAAACGGTCGATGGCAATGACCCGTTCCGCGCCGAGCAGGTAGGCGCTCTTTATGGCAAACAGCCCCACCGGTCCACACCCCCAGACGGCTATTGTGTCGCCTCGCTTTATCCCACAGGCCTCCGCTGCCATGTAGCCGGTCGGAAAGATATCGGAAAGGAACAAGACCTGGTCATCAGGCATTCCGGGCGGCACCTTGATGTGGTCCACGTCCGCATAAGGGACGCGGGCGTATTGGGCCTGCCCCCCGGCATACCCTCCCAGCATGTGCGAGTATCCGTAGATCCCCGCCGGCGAGTAACCCCACATCTTTTCCGCCATCCAGGCGTTCGGATTTGAGTTGTCACAGAGTGAGAACATTCCCTCCTTGCAGTAGTAGCACTCCCCGCACGAAATGGGAAAGGGGACGACGATCCGGTC
>RPQK01000053.1 GCA_003819755.1 Acidobacteriota bacterium
GCGCGTGGATGATGGCTGGTTGCACGATGTACGCGCCGGACTCTGGAGAGTCCGGCCACGATAAAAGCCCGTCGACACGCTTGATTTTTTCACACCTTCTCAGTGGTCAGCGGTCAGTAAGCGGCGGCAGGTGGTCAGTCACTCCCGGCACACGCCAGATCGAATCGACGAAGTACTTCCGGGAATCGTAAAAGCTCGCTTCCAAGACGAATCCGCTCTGGCTGGCAAGGCGCCGGATCTCGGTCTCGGAGTATTTATGCGAGTGCTCGGTATAGATCGGTTCCCCGGGCTCGAAATCAAAGGTAGTGCACAATTCGCGAATAAAGACCGATTGGCAGCGGAGGCTGATCAAGAAACTGTCGATTCCCCCGCTTTGGGGATTGTAAGTCGAGTAGTAGCGAAAGTTACCAATATCGAAATTCCCGCCCAGCTGCCGGTTGATCCTTCTCAGCAGGTTCAAATTGAATTCTGCCGTCACCCCGCCCGAATCGTTATAGGCCCTCACCATGGTGTCAATGTCTTTCCTGAGATCGAGCCCGATAACCAGCAGGTCTCCAGGCGCGAGTCCCTCGCGTACTTCGGTGAGGAATGCCTGGGCCGCTGCCTGATCGAAGTTACCCAGATTTGACCCGAGGAACAGGACCATCGTGGGGCCATCCAGGTGGCTCTTAATCCACTGCAGTCCCGGCGAGTACTCGGCCACGATGCATCGGACATCAAGGTTCGGAGAGTGCCGGCACAGGAAGCTGGTGAGGGCCTCAAGGGCAGAGGCGGAAAGATCAATCGGGAGGTAGGTCAGCCGCCGGTTTTCAGCAAGCACCGGGTCTATGAGGTGGATCACCTTGCTGCCGTCTCCCGAACCAAGCTCCACCAGGTTGAACTGCCCGTCCCCAACCAGGGACATGATCTTTCTTCCAGACTTTCGGAGGATCTCCAACTCGCAGTCGGTCAGGTAATACTCAGGCAGCCGCGTAATCGAGCGGAAGAGATCGCTGCCCGCTTTGTCATAGAAAAATCTGGAGTGAAGCCGCTTTGGCGAGCAGGAAAGGCCAGCCGACACTTCGGCCTTGAACGCCCTCAGTTCATCCTGGTCTTCGGCTAAAACCAGACAATCGGTGCAGGCTCTATCCATAAGACGCGTGTTCTAACGATCGTGGGCCAAACGAATCCCCATGAATTGCGCACGTTTGTCCGGTTGAAAGAAATTCCGGTAGGTGATGCGAAAATGGTCTTTAGGCGTCGCACACGAGCCGCCGCGCAGGACCATTTGATTGACCATGAATTTTCCTTTGTATTCGCCTAAAGGCCCTTCTTCATGCCTGTAGCCGGGATAGGGCAGGTACGCGCTTTGAGTCCATTCCCAAACATCCCCGAAGAGTTGACTCACCTGTCCCGAACCGGGCGCAGGTCCGAGGGGCGTCGGCTGGAACAACTCACTGTCCAGGAAGTTTCCATCCTCGACCGCAGCCGCGTTCAGATTGGCCGCGACTTCCCACTCCTGTTCGGTCGGCAGCCGTTTACCCGCCCAGCTGGCGAAGGCCTCCGCCTCGTAGTAACTGACGTGACAAACCGGCTGCTCCGGGTGGAGCTTAAGCAGTCCCTGCAACGTGATCTCGTACCAATCGCCGTCGACCTGCTTCCAGAAGAGAGGCGATGTCCAGCCATTCCGCTCGACAGCGTCCCAGCCATCCGACAGCCAATGCCGATAGTCCGAATACCCGCCATCGAGCACGAACTCCAGGTATGCGGAGTTCGTGACCAAGCGGTTTGCGAGCAGAAAATCCTGGAGGAAAACCTTGTGGCGGGGCTGCTCATTGTCATAGCAGAAACCGCCCCCCTCGAAGCCGATCTCTTTTAGTCCGGCTGGGATTTGAACGTATTGCAAGTCACCGGCACGAGCCGGGTTGGTACCTCCCGAGCGCCCGGCAACCGGCGCCTCTGCCCCTTTCGCACGGTAGACCGGGTGCAGGGGGTTCGCGCCCAGGATGTATTTCATGTCGGCGACCAGGAGCTCCTGGTGCTGTTGTTCGTGGTTAATTGCGAGCACAATCAGTCTCGAAACCGCTTCCCAGTCCGGTTCGGGGATCTCATCGATAAGGGCAAGCATCGATTGGTCCACGGCCGCACGGTATTTGTACACCTCAGAGACAGTAGGCCTGGACAAGACGCCTCGTTGGGGGCGGTTCCACCTGTCCCCGAGGGACTGATAGTAGGAGTTGAACAGAAAGGCGTATTGGGGATGGTAAACCCGATAGTCCGACTTCAGGCGTTCGAGAAACATCGTTTCAAAAAACCAGGTCGTGTGGGCCAGGTGCCACTTAGGCGGGCTCACGTCTGCAATCGGCTGCACGACATAGTCTTCGGTCGCCAGCGGTGCGCACAGCGCCTCGGTCGTGCGGCGGATCCTCTTGAAATAGCCTGCTAGTTCGGGCCTGTCAAGGCGCGAATCTTTCCGCTCGGCAGCAATCGGCGGAGTCAATTCCTGCACAAAAATGCACCTCCTGCTTCAGTTTGGCTGGGATATTGTCTTTCAGTATACAGAACCTTCTTGACAGGATTAACAGGTTTGACAGGATTTGCGAGGAATCCTGTCCTGTTAATCCTGTCAAGAAGCTTCGTACTCGGTAAAGGCGTCGTCCGGGTAGCAGTACAGCCAATACTCGCCAGGTTCCGCTGAGGCAATTACCGGATGCTGCGCCGCCCGCGCGTGCTTTGTGGCATGACGGTTTGGCGAGTTGTCGCAGCAGAGCGTAGTGCCGCACTCCTGACAGGTGCGAAGGTGGACCCACTGAGCCCCGATCTTCACACATTCCTCACACTGCCGACGCTTGGCCTGTTTGATGGTTTCTATCGATTTCATATGAGAGCACGATCCCTTAAGCATTGTTTTCAATCTCCTTTGACTCGGCGGTGGCTTCGAGGGAATCCCGATTCCAGTTGGCGAGATTTGCGGCGTTTTCGTACGTGGTCTGAAGAAATTCGAGCAGGACATCGTCCGGCGAATCCGCCTGACGGACGTTGTCGTAGGGCAGGATGAACTCCCGAAACTCCGAACTGTAAAACGCCGCGTCGGGCTTGACAGCGGCTTTAGGGAAGCCCGCCGGCTCCGGATAGGCATAAGAGTAGAACGCCGGGTACGCGACCGAGCCGCCCCCGGCCCAGAAGCCGCAGCTGCTGACTTCATGCGAGTAGGCGTCCCGCGTGATCCTATCCGGCAGATTCGGAATCCCTCCAGGGTGCTCGGGTGCTCGTCGTCCCGAGAAGCGCGTCACCGCCAAATCAGGAGCGCCCCAGAAATAGTGCACCGGACTGCATTTGCCGATGAATCGACTCCGAAACCGTTTGAATACGCGGTCGGCTTGCGTCAGGATTCTCCAATACCGGTTTGCATATTCGGGGTCGTAAGCGCGGCGGATCTTATCCTCGTCGAAGCGGACCGGATCCGGAACTTCATTGGGTTTCGGATGGATCTTCACACCCAAGCCGAGTCTTCCCAGTTCCCCATTCAACCGGCGGTAAAACTGTGCGACGGATTGCGGCTGGAGGGGCAGCGAGCCCGCTTGTCCATCACTCGATTGGATCACCACTACGTGGTCGATGAAGTCAAAATCGATCTGAAAGATTCGGGTTCCGTGCGGGATCGTGGTCGTTGTCAGCCCTCGGGCCGTCACGTAAAGCGCAACGTGCCATGTGTGATTGATCCAGGGAGTTTGCGTGAGGCGGATCTTGCCGACGATCTGCGTCCACAGATGCAAAGTCGTGCAGGTGTCGATCCATTGATCAAGCGGAAGGCTCGGCCAATCCTCGCGTAAGGCAGTCGAGTTGAGCATAAGTCCTCCTCTGCTTGCGGGGTAGTAAGTCCATCATACAGCGTATCGCTGGCCAAAGAGGGCGTGTTATACTTTTTACTGATAAAGTATAACGAAAGGACCAAAGTGATGAAGGTCACAGTCTCACAAAAGGGTTGGGTCGTGATTCCGGCCGAGCTTCGGAAGAAGCATAACCTGCACCCCGGTTCTGAAGTTCAAGTCGTCGACTATGGTGGAGTATTGGCCCTGGTGCCGAAATTGGACGATCCGGTGCGACAGGCGGCCGGTCTGTTGAAAGGCAGAAAATCACTCACCCGAGTCCTGGTGTCAGAACATCGTGCGGAGCGGCTAAGGGATAAGAAACATGGCCGCTAGCCCGACAGCTTACGCCTTGGATAGTTTAGCCCTCCTCGCTTACCTTGAGGGTGAGGCGGGAGAGTCTCGTGTGAGGGAATTGCTCGAGGCAGCGAAAGCCGGTTCGCACACTGTCCATCTCTCACTGATCAATCTGGGTGAGGCGCTTTACATCACGGAGCGCGAGAGGGGGTTGGTAGCGGTTCACCGGACCCTGGCGGCGATGGATCAGTTGCCCGTGCAGATCGAACCGGTCGAGCGAGCGACGGTGTTGGCGGCAGCGCACCTGAAAGCGAGCCACCGCATTTCCTATGCGGACGCTTTTGCCGTTGTTACGGCTTTGGAACACCAGGCGGTCCTCATAACCGGAGATCCGGACTTTAGGACCTTGTCAGAATCAAACCTCGTGAATCTCGAATGGTTACCTCGGACTCGATGACCTTGGGGAAGGACTCGGGCTGATGCCCCGCCAGCCAAACCGGCCTCCGTGCAAGCAAAGATCTGGCGAAATGTCAGACTCAGCCCCTTCGCCCCTTCGCCCCTTCCTTTCCCCTTGTTCTCTCTCACGGAATTCCCATAATTGAGTCTGTGACCGACTCCCACCCGGATTTCCTCCAATTCTGCAATGTCTCCAAATCCTTTGGTGCGACCAAGGCGGTCGACTGCGTCTCGCTCGGAGTAAAGCGCGGGGAGTTTTTCTCATTGCTTGGCCCAAGCGGCTGCGGGAAAACGACGCTTCTACGCCTGGTCGCCGGGTTCGAGAGGCCGGACCTGGGGACGATTGTGCTGGACGGGCGTGATCTGACCGATCTTCCTCCGCACCGCCGCAAGGTCAACACCATATTCCAGAGCTATGCCCTCTTTCCGCACCTGACCGTCCGGGAGAACATCGCCTTCGGACCTCGGACCGCCGGCTGGGCGAAAGCCGAAATTGCCCGCGAGCTCGACAAGATGCTGCACCTGATTCAGATGGAGGCGTACGCCGGTCAGAAGCCTGACCAGTTGAGCGGCGGCCAGAAGCAGCGGGTCGCGATAGCGCGCGCCCTGATCAATGAGCCGGAAGTCCTCCTTCTGGACGAACCCCTGGCGGCATTGGATTTGAAGCTTCGGCAGCGAATGCTGGTCGAGCTCGATCAGATTCACGACGAGGTTGGTATCACTTTCCTGTACGTGACACATGATCAGGCGGAGGCCATGAGTCTGAGCGACCGGATCGCGGTCATGAACGCCGGCCGGATTGAACAGGTCGGATCCCCCTTCGAAATCTACGAGTCACCTCGCTCGAGCTTCGTGGCAGCCTTCATCGGAGACACGAATTTCCTGAGGGGAAGAGTGCTGGAGTGCGGCGATTCCGGCTATGCCTGTTTAGAGGTCGGCAGCTTTGGCCCGGTCCGCTGTCGTAACGGAAAACAGACGAGAGCGGGCGAACACGTTTACTTGAGCGTTCGGCCGGAGAAATTCCAGATCACGCGCGACCGGCCAGATCCCGACGGCGTGCACAACGTCATTAACGGGACAGTCGAAGATGTCATTTACCTGGGGACACACACGCGCTACCGGGTCGGGGTCCAGGAATCGATCATTTCGGTTTTCGTCCAGCATAGCCGGCTGCTGCACCAGGAAAAAATTGTAAACCGGAACGACGAGGTCTGGCTGAGATGGCATGCGGATGACGGATTTGTAGTCGAAAAAGACCTCAAGGACCCCAAGGACCCCAGAGACGGTCGTTGAGGTCCTTGAGGTCCTTGAGGTCGTTGAGGTCGTTGAGGTCTTTGAGGTCCTTGAGGTCCTTTGATCGCCGAGGAACCGCTTAGCACGAAAATGAACCACAAGCTGAGATCGTCCCTCCCAGAGATTCTGGTCACCCTGCCGTCGCTCGGCTGGCTCACGGTTTTCTTCGTCGTTCCCGGCGTGATTGTCCTCGCGATTGCGTTTAAACCAGCCGGCGCCTACGGCGGAATTGACGACGGCTGGACCTGGGAGACGATTCGGAGCCTGGGAAATCCTGCTTATCCGTCAATCGTCTGGCGGACGGTCTGGCTGAGCGCGGTGACGACTCTGGCCTGCATCCTTCTAGCCACTCCGACGGGTTACTATGTTGCCCGATCTCCGCTCCGGCAAAGGCGGTGGTTGCTGCTCGCCGTCATTGTTCCTTTCTGGACCAGCTTCCTGATTCGAATTTTCGCGTGGAAGGTTCTGCTTCATCCCGACGGCATCCTGAAGCGCACCCTCGTTGCGCTGAATCTGCTGGCTCCCGAGACTTCCCTCCTTTACTCTTCCGGGGCCGTCCTTCTGGTGATGGTCTATACTTTTCTCCCGTTTGCGGTTCTCCCGATCTTCGCCGCCGCCGAGAAGTTCGACTTTCGTCTCACGGAAGCCGCCCGCGATCTGGGCGCGACGCCGTTTCAGGCGTTCCGCAGGGTCTTCCTGCCCGGGATCCGGACGGGAATACTGACGGCCGTCCTGGTGGTGTTCATACCGGCGCTCGGGTCTTACGTCATTCCCGATCTGGTGGGGGGGCCGGGCGCGGAGATGATCGGGAACAAGATCGCGCAACGGACCTTCGTCGACCGTAATCTCCCCCATGCGAGCGCGCTTTCAGCCTGCCTGATGCTTGCCGTGCTGGCGCCTCTGCTCGTGCTTCTGTTCGCCCCGGTTCGATTCAGAAATAGGGACAAGACGGGGGACGGGCTATGAAGCGGAGCCGTCTGCCTCTCCTCGTTACCGTGCTGGTTCTGATCTTCTTTTACCTGCCGATCATCGTCCTGATCGTCAATTCGTTTAACGATTCGCGGTTTGGAGGAACCTGGGAGGGGTTCTCGCTCCGCTGGTACGCCCGTCTCGTGTCGGAGCGGGAAATATGGTCCGCGCTGGAGAATACCCTGATCGTCGGGATTGCGGCCACCGCGGTTTCGACCGTCCTCGGGACCATGGCCGCCTTTGCGCTGCACCGGTACGCCTCCACTCTGCAGAAAGCGCACTACATGCTGATTTACACGCCTCTCGTAGTACCGGAGGTTTTGATGGGAATGAGCCTGCTGCTGCTTTTCGTGGCGGCCGGGATGAGTCTGGGGCTCGTAACCATATTCCTCGCGCATGTGACTTTCTGCATCAGTTACGTAGCGATGGTTGTCCTCGGACGCCTCCAGGACTTCGACTTCTCGATCGTCGAGGCGGCTCGAGACTTGGGCGCCGGCTGGTGGACTACCACGTGGCGGGTTTTGCTGCCTCTTCTTGCCCCCGGGATTCTGGCGGGAGCGCTCCTGGCCTTCACCCTGTCCGTCGACGATTTCGTTATCTCTTTCTTTGTAGCCGGACCGGGTTCCACAACCCTTCCGATCCGGATCTACAGCATGATCAAGCACGGCTCGCCACCCCTGATTAATGCTCTTTCCACAGTCCTTCTCGTGGTAACCTTCACCCTTCTGTTCATCACCCAGCATCTCGTGGAGGAGAGACGAAAATGAGGCGATTTTGCATAGTCGTCGCGTTCGCCCTCGCTTTGAACAGCGCGTGCACCAGCGAGCAGCCAACCCTGCACGTCTACACTTGGGCCGACTATATTAAGCCGGAGCTCGTCACGCGCTTTGAGAAAGAAAGCGCTTGTCGCCTGGTGATCGATACCTTCGATTCAAACGAGGCGATGTACGCGAAGCTGAAAGCGGGCGCTTCCGGGTACGACGTGGTATTCCCGAGCAGCTACATGGCCCGGACGATGTCCCGACAGGGGATGCTGCGAGATCTTGACCGGCAACGACTGCCTAACCTCGTTCATGTCGATCCGGAATACCTTCAGATCGCCCTCGATAAGGACATGAAATACAGTGTCCCTTACATGCTCACCATCACCGGTATTGCCTACCTGAAAAGCCGCGTACCAAACGTCGAGGCAAGCTGGTCTGTCCTGGATCGGGCCGACTTGAAAGGCCGGATGACCATGTTGAACGACATGCGCGAGACAGTCGGCGCGGCGTTGAAATTCCTCGGCTACAGCCTGAACACGACGAACGAGCAAGAACTGAGAGCCGCGCGCGATGTGGTCATACGATGGAAGAAGAACCTGGCCAAATTCGAGAATGAGCAGTACAAGACCGGCCTGGCATCCGGCGAATTCCTCCTGGTCCAGGGCTACAGCGGAGACATCCTGCAAGTTCAATCGGAAAACGACGACGTGGCTTTTGCCGTTCCCCGAGAAGGAAGCTCACTCGCCTGCGATGACATGATCGTACTGAAGGACAGCAGCCAGGTAGAACTGGCCCATCGCCTGATCAACTTCCTTCACGATCCCCACGTGGCGGCAGAAAACACGGAATTCATCCGGTATCTGTGCCCGAACCGGCCCAGTTACGCGTACCTCACTCCCGAGACACGGTCCAACCCTACCCTGTTTCCGCCCACCGAAGTCCGCCGCAAAGCCGAGGTCATCACCGATCTGGGCGCTGAGAACGCGAAGTACACGAAGGTTTGGGACGAAATCAAAGCGGCCGAGTGACAAGGGTAACAGGGTGACAGGGTGACAGGGTTAGTTGCATCCTTGTCACCTTGTCGGCTTTTCAGCGCGCGAAGGCGAAGGTGATGCCACCCCAGACTGTATCTGCGTAGGATGAAGGCGGACCGGCGGTGCCTCGGTAGAAGGCAGGCAGATTGACGTACTGATAGTCTCGAAACCCGCCAAGCAACGAGGCGTAGCTGACGAAGAGCGTCGACGACCAACCCTTACCGATAGCAACAGGCAGACTCACAGACAAACCGGCATCGTGGAGCCCGGAGTGGTCGAACTTGTAACACAAGTTCGAGAAACCCGAGCCGGCCACCCCGAGCCGGCCCGAAATATCCACCGACTTGAAGTGTTTGCTGGAAAGGGGTACTGAGTGACTGCCGGCCAGTTCGAGGTAAAGCCCCGTATCGCCACGCCCACGGCTCTCGTCGACATCGACGTTGACGGTGACAGCCGGGGCAAGCGGGACAGAATCAAAGCTGAGACGACCAAAGACCTCCGTAGTCGAAGGATACGAAGTGTAGGGAAAAATGTAGGTAATAGCTCCCCCCGTAATCGTCGCTTTCGACAGTTCCTTGGCGTAGGAGAACGTCAGGTCGACCTCAGAGAATTTGCCTCGCAGGCCGCTCCCGCCCAATCCCCCAAAATCCGGGTTCTGGCTGAGAAAAGAGGTGTCGCCCTCGTTCAACGCCTGAAGATCCATCTTGGTCCAAACGTTAACCGAGAAGCTTTTCACTCCGAAGGTACCGGCTGACTGCTGGTTCCAGCCATCGGTGAGCCGCTGGCCCCGCCACATGAACTTGCTGACGAGCGTCGTATCAAACGAAAAGCTGAAGGGAGGTTCGGCCTCCGGCTCCTGTTTCTGATCCTCCGCCCACAGTGTCGTACTGAGCCAAACGGTGGCCACAATGGTTAGAATACTTGGAACCTTTGGCACGCTCGTCCTCCCCTAAGCGGTCCCAACGTTAAGTCAACCGCGCGGTCAATGCAAGCGCTTTGAAATTTCAAAACTTGCCACCCGCTTTCTTCGTAAAAGATGCAACAGGGCCGAAGGAGAAAAACAATGAGTCATTTGCTCGGAGCGATGCTGATTGTCGGGATGTGGCTGCAAGCCGGCGCCCGGTTGCCGGAAGGGCCGGCAGGCAGGCTGATGGCGGCCTATCTGGAGGCCTTCAATGCTCCAGGAGAGGAAGCCATCAAACAGTTTTTCGCCAAACATGTCAGCGAGGAAGAACGCGCACGTGTTCCAATCGAGACGCGACTGGCCCGCTTCCGGGAAATGCGAGAACGATTGGGAAGGCTGGAACTGGTGAAGACAATTGCCAGCTCCGATTCGTCCATCACCGCTCACCTCAGGTCCTCCAACGGCCCGAATCTCGAATTCACGCTTGAGCTCGCGTCGACCTCGCCCCCCATGCTCCGAGGCATCCGGGTCGAGGATCGGGAGGAGGGCGAATCAGACGGTGTCGAGCCCAAGGCAAACGATGAGGAATGGGTCGCTGCTGTCGGGACCTACCTCGATCAGGCGGCGGCCCGAGACGAGTTCTCAGGGGCCGTCCTGCTCGCGCGGGGCGACAAGGTGGTGCTCGAAAAGGCGTACGGTCTGGCCGACAAAACGTCGAAGGCTCCGAATCGTGCGGACACAAGATTCAACCTTGGCTCGATCAACAAAATCTTTACGAACATTGCGATCCACCAGCTGGCCGCTCAGGGTAAGTTGTCGCTCGACGACAAGATTTCCCGGTTCCTCCCGGATTACCCCAACCGGGATGCGGCCGCCAAGGTGACCGTGAAGCACTTGCTCTCAATGACCTCCGGCATAGGTGATTTTTTCGGGGAGCGGTATGAACAGGCACAGAAGGAAAAGGTGAAAAGCATTAGCGCGTACCTCCCGCTTTTCGCCGACAAGCCGCTCGAATTTGAACCCGGTACGCGATCGCGCTATTCGAACGGTGGGTACATCGTGCTGGGGGCGATCATCGAAAAGGCCTCCGGGATGGATTACTACTCTTATGTGAAGAAGAACATCTATCTCCCGGCGGGAATGAGCCAATCCGACTGGTATGAGAAAGACCACCTGCCGCCCAATATGGCGATCGGGTACAAGTACCAGGACCGCCCGATGGTGAGACCCGGTGATGAAAGACGACCGAATTACGAAAGCCTGCCAGGGAAAGGGAGCTCAGCGGGAGGCGGGTATTCCACCCTGCGCGACCTCTTGAGCTTCGTCCAGGCGTTGAAACAGCAGAAGGTTTTCACGCCTGATTTTCATGCCGACGGATTGGGGATCGCCGGCGGCGCCCCTGGCATGAACGCCATTCTCGACTCCGGGCGCGATTACGTAATCGTGGTGCTGGCCAACTACGATCCGCCGACCGCGGAAAAAGTCGCCCGTCAAATCCGGGGATGGAGGCCGAGGTAGGGATAGGGTGACAGGGGGACAGGCATAAGCATGCCTGTCCCCCTGTCACCTACTCGAGCGGCGTCAGCCGGACTGTGCGGAAGTGAATTTCTCCGCCTTCGGACTGAAGACCGATCGGGCCGGCGAGGACCTCGCAGTCTTTCGCCTCGTTGACCTGTTTGCCGTTCACCGAGACCGTGATGCTTGGGCCCTTCACAGTGATCTCGTACGTGTTCCACTGGCCCGGTTCCTTCTCGTTCGCTTCGGTTTTCAATACCCCGGTCATGCTGCCCAGCATTTGATTACTGCTGTTCTGCCGGATGCGTGCCGGATCCCCGTTGATCTTCATCCCGTGAAATCCGTACAGGTCGCCTGCGCTGCCGCTCTTGAGTTGGGCTTCGATCGCCCGGGGAACGGGTTTCGGTTCTCCGTTGATCCTCATCAGCACCCCGCTGTTTCCGGGCTTGGTCCCCGGAGCCCAGCGCCACTCGACCAGAAGCTGGAAGCTGGTGTAGGGCTTCTCCGTGTAGAGATAACCGATTGGTTCCCCTTTGCAGACGAGCAAGCCGTCTTTCACACTCCAGACTTTCTCCATGGGGACCGCGGGATCGGCCAAAAAAGCCTTCCAACCAGTCAGGTCCTTACCGCTGAAAAGGCTGACGGAATCTGCCGCCACGGCAGGACTGAGCAATCCGACGAAAATCGCGCACGCGAAAATAGCAGTTCTCCAAAAGGCCATAGCTTCTCCTTCATGTACTCCTGGCTGATCACGGTAGCGTCAAGCCGCCTGCGCAGTCAAGCGACGGGCGGCCGCCACGGCCGAACTTCGACGCTTCCGAAACGTGCGGGGTGCTATTCCCGTATTAGAAGAAAGAGCCCAAGAGCGAGCCGCTCCTCCGCTCAACTGTTATACTATGAGATCCGAAATGAAATCAGGCGATAGTACACAAGAACTCGAGCAGGCCCTGAAGACTCTCGAGGTGCCGAAGGACGCTTCTTGGGAAACCATCGAACAGGCCTTCCACGAACTCAGGGAAGTCTGGGATCCGAAACGATTCGAAGGCGACGAACGCCTGGTTCGCCGCGCCGATGAGCACCGCGACCGGATTGCGGCCGCATACCTCGTGCTCAAAAGGCATTACGTTCCGGATCGCTTGATGGAGGAATGGGCGAGACACGCGAAACCGACCGCGGCGCACCGGCCAGCAGAAGCTTCTGACCGCCCCTCACTGGTCGACGATCTCTTTTCAGCGCCTTCAACTAAGCCCGCCAAGGCCCCGGGGAGAAGCCACGAGGAAGAAGACCAGACGCGCAATCCTTCCCTGGTTCAGGATGTCTTCGCGGCTGGACCGAGAGCTGCCAGGCGCTTTCCCATCTGGTTGCTGGTCCTGGTCGCAATTACTGTGACGGTAGTCGGCAGTGTCCTGGTTTATCGCTCAAAGCCGTCACAGCTGATCAGGTTGGCTGAAGAGGAGCGCCCGGCGCTGGAGATGGCTGACCCTCCGCCGGTGCCGCCACCGCCCATCGAAACACCTAACCCCGAGGATCTGCTGGATGAGACTCCGCCCGTATCCAAAGGCGGACAAACGAACGCACCCGCACCACCGGCCCCGGTTCAGAACCCGGCTCCCGCTACCGATTCCCGGAAACCGGCCGTGGCCAAAGTGCCCGGCAATCAGGCGCAGCCGCCAGGTGAGACGGAAACCAAGCCGGGAGCCAAGCCGAAACTATTGCGTGAACCTGAGGACTTGGCCAAGGAACAGAAGGCGTTTGATATCCTCCGGGAAAAGTCCGCGCGGGCACGACAATTGGTGGATGGAAATCTCGAGCAATACCGCTTTGTCGAATATCAGGTCATACCCAAAGAAGCCGGTCAGTACTGGGTCCACATCGTCGCAGAGTTGAAAGGCACCGGACGCGCGACGCATCTGATCTGGGCGGTAAACCCCGACAAGCAGACAACAAAACCCCTCAGCCAGGCCGCCCGGGACCTGGAGCGGTGACCGTTCAGCGTTCAGCGTTCAGCGTTCACCGTTCAGCGTTCAGCGTTCAGCGTTCTCCGTTCAGCGTTCTCCGTTCTCCGTTCAGCGTTCAGCGTTCAGCGTAACGGTGAACGCTGAACGGTGAACGCTGAACGCTGACCGGTGTTCAACAATCATCCAATCCCATGGAACCGCTTTCGTTCTCACCGCGTACTAGTCGGTACAAGCTTGTTTATTAGGGAGGACGAATGGCGTACTTGTCGTCCGGTAGGGCTCGGCTACAGGCGGGTTTTGGACGGCCCATCGTTCAGGTCCTGTTTGTGGCGAGTTGTCTGCTCTCGATCGTTTCTTTCTACACCACTCAACAAGGGATGGCCCTTTACCTGGCCACCTGGTTTTCAATCCTGGCATCGCTCGGCGTGCAGATCTCCCTGGTGATGGTCGCCTGGCTCATCGGCTTTACAAGGAAGAGCCGGGTTTTGCTGATCGCGGTCTATGCCATCACGGCCGCCGTTTCGGTGGCTTTCTCCTACGTCAGCCTTTATACCTGGTTCACGGCCCGGGAGCGGCCTGCCTTACTGCAGCGCGCTTTATACGACGAGTTGACGGCGACGGCTGCCGGAACCGATCAGCTCCTCAGCCAAGCCGTGGCGAACGGGAAACGTTATGTGCTGGCGCTGGAAGAAATGACCACAGCAGAGAAAGCTCACGGGCACATTTCCCAGGCCCGGGACTCGGACCCGTACCTGGACCGCATCCGAGAATCGGTGGCACGGGAAGCCAGTACTTACGCCCAGACCTACCGCGAAGGGAGCGGTTCCGGGCTTCGGTATACGGCCTTCGACCGCCATACCAAACTGACGGAGCAGACGGTCTCCGAACTCGAAAACTCCCGCGCGGCGCTGACCGGCTTTCGCGCAGGCCTCAAGCCCGATACCCCGACTGACGCTCAGCTTCGGCAATTCCATGCGGTGTTTGATCCGATCCCGTGGGCGAGTGTCGAGGAACTGCTGCCCGGCGTAAGGGTGGAGAAGCCTGCCGCCCCGGCCTATGCCGACTACGTGGAACGGTCATCGAGCGGCCAGGAGGATCTGATGCGGGCATTTGAGGAACTCGGAGCGCCAACCGGGCGCCACATTTTCTCCCTTCTGCTCGCCGCCTTCATAGATCTGATCGTCTTCCTGGTCGCCTATGCCGCCGGGCCTTATTTCTATGGCGAGCAGGAACAGCGCTGGATAGCCGGTGGAGCGACTCTGGATGCGATTGATCAGCAGGTCTTCGTCCGCGACTTGCTGCGCAAGCTGCGGCCAGGCCGGCAGGGGCTGCCCCAGGTAGCTGCGGCGGATCTGAGTTCCGGCGAGCACCAGTTGTGTCTGCTGCTGGTGGGGAAGGGTCAGGTGACAACCGCCCAGGAAGAGGGCCGGCTCCACTACCTCTTCGCCCCCGACATACACGAGAAATTGCTCGAGGCTCTGGCGGAACAGACGCTGCCCCTGCGGGCGGCGGCCGGAAGAGCGGCGGCGGAGGCGTAGGCTTAGCGATTTTTGCAGAGCCGCGCAGGACGGGAGGGTGCTGAAAAAGTCTTTTCTGGATTTCGGACTGTGGTGAAAAGGTCTGAGAGAATTGCCGGCAACTTCGATGTTCCGCAAAGCGAAGCGAGCAAAGTAAGCGGCTCTGTAAATTCACCGTGGCAATCGCTGCCGGGTCTCGCGGCTCAGCAGAGGCGCGGTCAGAACGCTGTCCACCTCGAAATAGCCCCAGCTTTTCTCGATCTTGACCGTGTTTTCCCCCACCTGTAAATGCACTAATCCGAGGTCAAGGTCGGTAAATGCCTGCGAATAGGGAAACTCTATCTCCCCGGCCGACTGCCCATTCACATGCACGTAGTTGCGCTTGGCCCCGTACACCGATGCGTACCTGACCTTTAGACGGTACACCCCGGAATGCCGCACTCGAATCTGCACTTCGACGGAATCGCCGGTCTGATCGAACCCGGTCACATATCCGTTCCCGAGATACCGCTTCAACGAGCGAGCCAGTTCGGTCCCCTTCATGACACCCTCTTCCGCTTCGTGAGCGGCATAGCCCGCCGGGACAGGAGGAGCGTTCCAGTATTCGACCGGCTTGGCCGGCGGAGCGGGCAACGGTAATCGTCCATAAATCAACTCCGACGGAATCTTGTCCAGAGTCAGGACGTAATCATGGTTGTAGACCTTCTGGAGATGAGCGGCCGAATTGTTGACCTCATCGAGGAGAAAACGCCCGCTCCAGGTTGTGAAATACAACCATGCCGCCTGCTGGGAAACCAGGCCGTCCGGGTCAGGAATCGGGCCGTTCTCACTGAGGGCAGCCATGCGCTCTTCCTGCGCCAACGCCGCGAGAGCGTTGAACTGCGCGAGGAAGGGGCTGTAATTACCAGCGGCCGGGTAGTTATCCAGGCCCACGATGTCGACGAACTGATTCCCCGGATACCACCTGTATGATTGGCTGTTCGAGAAACTGGTCCAGACCCAAATCAGGTTGTTGAGCCGATGATAGCTGGTCAGGCGATCGAACAGGATCGTGTACAGCTGCCTGGCGGGCTCCGCGCCGTGAGCGCCCCACCAGAACCACCCGCCTTCCGCCTCATGAAGCGGCCGCCACAAAACGGGGACCTTCGCCTCCTCCAAACGCCCGAGCTGGGCGGCTATCTGATCGATATCCCTCAAAACCAGGTCATGCTCCGGCGTCCCCGGCGTTACGGCGCGTCGAATATCAAATGAGGTGCCCGAGGTGTAGAAGTCATTTCCGCCGAGCGGGGCACGCCAGTGCCACGAGAAAGTGACCAGCCCTCCATAGCCAGCCCATTCCAGGGCCCTTTCGGTCTCTCCCTCGAAAAGGAAGTCGAAGCCGCACAAGGCTGGAAGCTTCCCCGTGAAGGTTTGGAGATAATCGAGCTCCTCCATCACGCCGGTATATTGGCCCGCGATGATCCGCGTTCCGTAGATACCAGTCAGGTACTGCATCAACCGCTGGACCTCGGCGGATGCTTGAGGATTCACCGGGTGAGGACTGACCGGCTTGAACGCGGAGAGGAAGTCGTCGGCTTGAGCCGGCTGAGACAAGAGAAGACCGGTCAGAAGGAAGAGGACTGATCCCGCACTGAAGACTCGCCGGGCAGCAGGCATGCAGGTCAATGCACCGCCTGTTCGAGAAAATCCTCCCGAACGGGGGTAAAGGCGTCGATCAACACGGTCGGAGCGTAGGTCTTGATGTAGTGCCTGACGTTCGGGGGTACATAGTAGCTGCCCCCGGTTGTCAGCCGCTGCACGTCCGACCCCTCCATGAACACGTCAATTTCGCCCGAAACGACGTAACCGATCTGTTCATGCGGATGACTGTGCTCAAAGGAAGCCACATCCGGCTTGAAGGTAAATTGAACGAGCATCAGGCCGCCGCCGTAACTAAGCACACGCCTCTCGGCGCCGTCCGGCGTCAAAGCGGCATCCTGTCGACTTGCGTGCGCATAGATTCGCATCTTCATGCCTTACGCTTTAGCGAAGTATAGCATGCGGCGCGGGTTATAATGCGAGCCACTATGGACAAACCCGGGAAAGCAGCAACACGAGTTGATCGTCGCCGATTCATCGGGCGGTCGATGGCACTGGCTTCGGCGCCCCTTCTAGTCTCACCGCAGGACAAGCCCCAAACCCCGATTGGCGCATCCCCCGACTTCTCCCGGAAGATCAAGCTCGGGGTGGTCGGATGCGGCGGCAGGGGGAGCTGGATCGCGGGATTGTTCCATAAGCACACGGGCTACCAGGTTTATGCGCTGGCCGATTACTTTCCGGAAGTCGCAGCCCGTTGCGGTCAGGCTGTCGGAGTTGACACGGCGCGTCAATTCTCAGGGCTTTCCGGCTACAAACGGCTCATAGCCAGCGGCGTCGAGGCGGTCGCTCTCGAGACCCCGCCCTACTTCTTTCCGGAGCACGCGGCGGCAGCCGTCGATGCCGGGCTGCACGTATACATGGCGAAGCCGGTTTCCAGCGATGTTCCCGGTTGCCTCACCATTGAGAATCTTGGGAGAAAGGCATCCCAAAAACAGCGCTGCTTCTTCGTCGACTACCAGATGCCGACCGACCCAGTCAACATCGAGGTCGTGAAACGCATCCACGAGGGGACGATGGGCAAGCTCGACTACCTGGTGACCTTGGGCTTCACGAGCGCCTTCGAGGATCCCCCTCGCACCGCTACCCTGGAGAGCCGCCTCCAGAAGCTGATCTGGGTGAACGATATCGCCATGGGGTGCGATTACATCGGAAACTACGACATCCACGCGATTGACGTCGCCCTCTGGGTGGCGCGCAGGCGCCCGGTCGCCGCGGCCGGAGCGTCCCGAATTTGCCGCCCCGACCCGCATGGCGACAGCCGGGATGTATGCTCAGTCGTGTACGAGTTCGACGATGGCCTGGTTTTGAATCACTGTGGAGAGGCGATGGGCAACCACGGCAAGGTCGTCCTTGCGTGCCAGGTCTACGGCGGCAAGGGAAGCGCCGAAATCAACTACTGGGGCAACTCCTTCCTGCGGGGAGGCACTCGACCGTACCGCGGAGGTGAGGTCGAGAACCTGTACGAGGCGGGGGCGGTTCGAAACATCGCCACGTTCTATGAGAACGTGACCCAGGGGCGGTTTGAAAATACGACGGTGCGACGAGCCGTGGATGGAGCGTTGACCACGATCCTCGGACGCGAGGCGGGCATTCGTCACGCGCGTCTGACGATGGATCAGGTTTTGAAGGAAAACAAGCATCTGGAAATGGATCTGTCAGGGCTGAAGAGCTGAGCGGGGTGTGATGCCGGTTTTTATCCACGAATTACACGAATTACACGAATTGCGTCCGCCGCAATTCGTGTAATTCGTGTTACAACCGTAACA
>RPQK01000054.1 GCA_003819755.1 Acidobacteriota bacterium
AGCTCCTGGGCGGACATTCTGGTAAATTCCAGGCTCATATCCTGCGGCAGGATGGTGCCTGACATCGCGATTTCTGCCTCGCCTGTTTCCGCCGGCGTGACGAGCTGCGCAGGCAACAGGGGATGCCCATTGAGCGCGATCTTTGGTCCCGTTTCTGCCCTCGCATCGGCCGTCTCGGCCAACGGAGCCAGGTATCGGGTCAGATACTCCCGCGCCCGGTCGGTGGCCGAAACGTCCTTTTCGCGCGTCCGGTCTGCGAACGCCTTGTAGGTGGAGGAAGAGCCGAAGAGCGCGAACGAGATCGCCTCGCACAGGCTGCTTTTGCCGGTGCCGTTCGCTCCCTGGACGATGTTGATGCCGACTGGGTCGGGACCGAGATCGAAGACTATGTTGCGCAGGTTTCGAAAGTTCTCTACCTCGATGCGGCGGAAGGTACGCCGGCCACCGGCCCCCGCCTCGGGCTTGCCCGTCATCCCCGAGTCAACCGATGGAGCGGTGAATTCCTCCATCGCCTGAATGACGCCTTCGGCCAGCTCACGCTGCTCGGGCTTCTCGAAACGGAGATGAAAACCGGCAAGGGTGCGTCTCACCAGGTCGTCAGCGCTCATCCAGCGTGTCACGTCTTCGGCATTGTCTTTTCGGAATACCTGTCGAGTTGTCAGGAGCAGGCGCGGAAAGCCATGTCGCGCCAGTTGGCTTTCGACATCCTCCTGATCAGTGAGGAAGATGGCATCGAGGGAAATATCCACTGCAATCGGCGTTTCCCGGCGAACATCGGAAACGGCGCGAATCCAACTCTCCCTGTCGCTCAAATCCACCAGCCAGTTGACGCCCACGCGCCAAGCGCCGCGCGGATCCCCTCCCCGGGGTTCCTGATTGGCCGACTGAGCTTCGATCGAGAGCCTCGAACGCAAGGCCAGTGCGCAGACGATCTGCTTGCGGACATCCGTCCAGCGCTGAAAGGGCACGAGATAGAAAACAAGCCCGATTTCGGGATCAAGCAGAGTCCCGACCGCGCCGTCGCGCGGCTCGACTTCGGTGATCAGGTCGTCGGCCGCAACGAATCGCCAAACCGGCTGCCGCCCGCTCTGGACTTGGCAGATCGAGTCTGAAAACTGGATGCCGAGCCTCTCGCGATAAGCCCTCTCCAGGTATTCGCGGCACGTCTCCAGGATGGTCATGATCAAATCCTACCCCGCCGGGGTGATAAATCGGTGAAGAATTTCAAAATCGAACTTGCCGGCGGCAGAGGCGGTCATGGTTCAAAAGACCCGAAGGACCTGAAGGACCTGAAGAACTATTTCCGTCGTTCCGGTCTTTCACGTCCTTCGGGTCCTTCAGGTCCTTGCCGGATTTTGCGCGAGGCGGGCTTTTTTTGGAGTGCGGCGGCAACGAGAGGCCGACGTTTTATCAGGCCTCGAGGCGACGCCGCTTTGGCCTGTGCAGGATCGAACCTGCACGACATCCTACAGGCCAAAGCGGCGTCGCCTCGAGGCCTGATAAAACGTCGGCCTCTCGTTGCTGCCGCACTCCAAAAAAAGCCTCCGGCCCAGGGTAGGCCGCACAAAAGGCGGCCAACTCCGGGCTTTGCTACATGACCCCTTCGGGGTGAAAACTGTGAAAGCCCTGCCGCCGCGCTCCACATCGGTCTGTAGCCTCGTCGGATTCGGGCAATACCCCCCCGACCGTTGCTCTCTACTGCACCCGGCTGAGCCGCTGGAAGTCCGCCATGTACCGCATCACCTCCGAGCGCGGCAACTGGTGAGAGACGTCCATAAAAGTGATCGCCTTCCGGTTCCTCCTTTTGACCCAGCAACCTTCCCACAACGTCTCGTTCCAAAGCGTGGAGTAGAAGTCGCGCGGCGACAGATGCTCAAAACCGATCAGGAAGACCCCTTGGTCGATCAGCGCCAACACCACCTCCCTCAGTTTGTCCAGGCTTTCGTCCTCATCGAGATCTTCCGGTCTTGGCAGGCTGACGCCGTGGGCCTCGAGTCCTTCGAAGAGGCTCGGGCCCGATCCGACCGACTCGAAAGCCAGAACATCCTCCATGTAGGCGTGCCGGTCAGCGAGCGGATAATCGGGCGCGATCCATGATTCGTGATCCCCGTCGGCCAGTCTGGTCAACTCCTGCTCGATTTCCTCGATCCGGGCTTCCCTCTTCTGATCCTTTGTCACGAAGCCTCCCTCTCTCCTCTCCTTCTTTTCTCTCGACTTTCGTCCCATGGCGTCCTCCTCGGGGGCGGTTCTGTTTTCCCCCTGTATAAAAAACGCTCGAGTTCGAAAATCTACGAAAGAATATTTTCGGGTCGGCCAGCAAGCGCGGTTTCTTTTGTGGGTGGTTCGATGACCCGGCCTCCGGCTAGAATAGAGCTTTGATTGAGACATGGATCACGCGATTCTCTGTAAAGACCTGTACAAGCGATACCAGGACGGCAAGAAGATTGTTGACGCCCTGAACGGGCTGAACCTCGCCGTGAAGGCCGGTGAGTGCTTTGGGCTGCTTGGGCCGAACGGCGCCGGCAAAACCACAACAGTTGAGATCCTGGAGGGTCTCATCCCAGCAACATCCGGTGAAGTCGAGGTGCTGGGGATCCGCTGGGGGACGGGGCAGGATCAGCAACTGCGCGAGCGGATCGGGATAACACTGCAGGAAACCCGGTTTCAGGAGAAGCTAAAGGTTCGGGAGGTCCTGGAGCTTTTCAGGAGCTTCTACACGCACGGCATGACCACCGAGCAGGCTATTGCGACGGTCGCGTTAGAAGAAAAGGCGCAGGCTTGGGTTCGGGATCTCTCCGGCGGCCAGCGCCAGCGGCTCGCGGTAGCTACCGCCCTGGTTGGAGAGCCTGAGCTCCTGTTCCTCGACGAACCGACAACCGGCCTGGACCCGCAAGCACGACGCCGCCTTTGGGACGTTGTCCGGGACCTGAGGGAACGAGGCCGAACTGTCCTGATCACCACGCATTACATGGACGAAGCGGAAAAGCTGTGTGACCGGGTCGCGGTCGTCGACCATGGCAAGGTGATCGCGGAAGGATCTCCGAATCAATTGATATCCCAGCTGGGCGGCGAGCATGTTATCGAGTTCAGTCTCGAAAAGGGAGCGGGTGACGGAATTGAACCGGACGATTTCATGAAACTTCCGCCCGTCATCCGCGCCGTGCGGGAAGCGGAGGGAATCCTCCTGACGGTTTCGCAGCCTCACATCGCCATCCCCGCCCTCCTCGAGTTTGTGGATCAACGAAAGGGCCGGCTGAACAGTCTTACTACTCGGCATGCCAACCTGGAGGACGTCTTTGTCAACCTGACCGGGAGGTTTCTCCGCGATGACTAGCTTCAGGCCCATGCTCCAATTGGTCGTCTGCAACCTCAAGGCCTTTTTGCGGGAACCGGAAGCTATTTTCTGGACCTATGGCTTTCCGCTTCTAATGGTCGTCGGACTGGGAATCGCCTTCTCAAGCTCTCGTGCCCAGTCCGTACAATTTGACGTGGTGAAGGGAGAAACCGCGGACCGGGTGATGAGCCTGCTCGGCAAGAACTCGGCCTTCAAGGTGACTGTCAACCCACCGGAGACAGCTCTCGCACGCCTAAGGACCAATCGGACGCTGGTGGTGGTGTCGGGGTCCGAATCCGGCGGATACGAGTATCATTTCGATCCTTCCAACCCCGAGTCACGAGCGGCGAAAGGGGTGATCGACGACGGCCTGCAGCGAGCCGCCGGGCGCAAGGATGCCTTTGAATCGAAAGAAGTTATTGTTGAGGCTCCGGGGTCTCGCTATGTTGATTTCCTGGTCCCCGGACTGATCGGCATGAACCTGATGGGCGGAGGAATGTGGGGCATCGGGTTCGTCCTGGTCGACATGCGTATCAAGAAGCTGCTCAAAAGACTGCTGGCAACCCCCCTGCGCAGGCCGCATTTCTTGCTTTCGGTCGTGGGGACACGGCTTGTTTTCTTCATTCCGGAGGCTTTCTTCCTTCTCATCTGCGCTTACTTGATCTTCGGCGTGCCGATTCGAGGAAGCGTCGCGGCCATTATGGCCGTCGCGTTCATGGGCTCGCTGGCCTTTGCCGGCCTGGGGCTGTTATCCGCTTCCCGCGCTCAACGGATTGAGACGATTTCCGGGATCATGAACGTCGTGATGCTCCCGATGTGGTTGTGCTCCGGGATATTCTTTTCGTCGGAAAGATTCCCGGAATTCCTGCAGCCGCTCATTCAAGCCTTGCCGTTAACGCAGCTGATCAATGCGTTGCGCGCTGTCATTCTGGAAGGCCATTCCCTGTTCTCGCAGGCCATGCCGATCGGGATACTCTTCGCCTGGGCCGCCGTCTCCTTCGCCCTCGCTCTGAAGTGGTTTCGGTGGGGATAGTCAGTTTGCACTCCGTCGATCATTGGACAGCACCCCCTCCGCAGATAGAGAATTGGATTCGATCGACAAACACTGAGGAGGGTACCCATGACACCAGAAGAGATCAAAGAAGCGCTCGTGAAAATGCGGGAGTATTTCGCTCGTTCTACCAGACCACTCGCCGAAGAACATTCCGGATTCGCGCCCAAGGAAGGGCTGTTTACCGTCGCCGGCCTGGTGGCCCATGTTGCTCAGACCGTCGAGTGGTTCGCCAACTCCGCCTTCGGCGACTGGCGCATGGAATTCGAGGCCATGGAAAAGGAAGTTCGCTCGGTGACGAGTCTGCAGGAAGCGCGGGCTTGGTTCGATCGAGCCGTTGACCAAGCGATCTGCGTGGCACAAGCCCACACCGCCGAGGAATGGGCATCGCTTTTTCCTCCGAATCCCATTATGGGCGAGGCTCCGCGCGCTTCGGTGATCGGCGCGGTCCTGGACCATACGGCGCACCACCGTGGCGCTCTGACTGTCTATCAGCGCCTGCTCGGTCTTACGCCTCCCATGCCTTACATGGATATGTAACCTTTCGAAGCTCGAGATCGTCTCCGGATCATGGCGCTCGAACGAAATGTCGAGATCAAGGCATGCCTGCGCAACCCGGGGCATGCGCGCGAAACAGCTCGCCGCCTGGCCGGCGGGGATGGCGAAATCCTCGAGCAGGAGGATATTTTCTTCCGGGTGCCCGAAGGTCGCCTGAAGCTCCGGATCTTGCACCCCGATCATGGAGAGCTGATCTTCTACAGGCGCGCTGATCAAAAGTCCGCCCGGCTCTCGAGCTACTCCATCTCAACGACTCGAGAGCCGGGGCGCCTCTCGGAGGTCCTGTCCCTCGCCCTCGGTCGACGCGCTGTGGTCCGCAAGAAGCGCGAGCTCTACCTGGTCGGCCAGAACCGCATTCATCTTGATTCGGTCGAGGGCCTTGGAGACTTCCTGGAGATCGAGTTCGTGATGCGGCCTGGCGACACCGAAGCCGACGGGGAACGCACCGTTGCGGAGCTGATGACCATCCTCGAAATCCGGCCCGAAGATCTACTCGATGTCGCCTACGTGGATCTGCTTGAAGCGGACCCGCACATGATATGATCCTGCGTCTAAGAACGCCTGTTTTGAAAGGGTAACAATGAAGCGAAGTTTTCTTTTTCTTATTGGGCTCGCAGTTTGTCTGCCGGTGAGCTGCGCCTCAGAAGTGATCCCTCCGAAGATCGACGGTTTTCGTGTGGAAGTCGGGCCTCCGGGAAACGAGTTCTATCAGCCGCCGCCTCCTCCGGAGGAACCGAAGGCGCCGAGCCCGAAACTATTCGACATCGTTCGCCGGATTGCTCCGGCGCACACTGAGATCAAGCGCTGGGAGTTGCAGAGAGCCGACCGTTACTTCATCAGGGCCGAAGCTGGCCCCGAGGAGTACGATTTCCTGATAACGCCGGAAGGCCGCCTGGTGAGTTTCGACTACGAAAACGACCAGACCAACGTTTTCGAGAGACCGGGCAAGATGGTTCTGCGTGGAACCAAGAAGCAGATTACGGTTTCGAAATTGCCGGCAACAACGCGGAAGACACTTAAAGAGCTGTTTCCCAGCCTTCCCATCGCCAGCGCCTGGAAGGCCGAAAGCCCCGCCGGTCCCCGTTTTGTCATCCTTGTGGACGGTCTCGCCTTTTTTACCCGGCCCGATGGACAGATCCAGGCAGCTGGTGGAGTGACTTCAGGAGCCTTGGACGAAATCGAGCTCAAGGATCTGGTTCCCCCGACGCCGGAACAGATAACTGCGGAGGCCAAGAGGAAACTGGGGCCATACCGAGATAAGTTCGATTTTCAAAAGCAGATAGCGCGCCTTCCCGAACCTGGCTCCTCTTTCCGATTTGTTGCCATGGGGGATTCCCGATCGAACCCCCAAGTGTGGGCGGCGATCATCAAGCATATCGGTTCACTTGATCCGAAACCCGCGTTCGTCATTAACACAGGCGATGTTGTTCTGCGCGGGTATACTCAGGAGTACCTCGAGTATTTCCTCCCCCCTCTGGAAAAGATGGACATCCCGCTGTTTGTAACGCCAGGGAATCATGACGATGGTGATAACGGGCTTGCTCTCGAGTACCGCTCCCTTTTTGGAGACCAGAGCCTCAATTACTTCTTTGACTATGGGAAGTGGCGTTTCGTCTTTGTCGACACCAGTTCCTCCGTGCAGCCGCCGGAGAAGACTCTCGACTGGCTCGAGCAAACCCTGGCGGGCACTCCCAAGGACTATTCAATCCTGGTTTCGACCCACAAACCGATCGCGAACATCGAAAAGTGGGCTTACCATGCCTGGGAACCCGAGCCTTCCGCCCGATTTGCGCAGCTGATGACGCGTCACAAGGTCAAGCAGGTCTTCGTCGGACACATCCACGCTTATTCGACCGCTACTTTCGACGGAGTTCCCTATACGATCACGGGGGGAGGGGGCGCCGGGCTTCACGACCGGTACGGCCCGCAGGGGAATGTGCATCATTACATCATCTGCGACGTGGCTCCGGACGGGACTCTGAAGCAGCAGGTTCTTAGATTCTACAAGGAGCAGACGGCCAAGTAGCTGACCGACTGACCGACTGACTGCTGACGACCACGGGCTGAAAGGGTGTGAAAAGATCAAAGTTGCCCGCAACCTTGATTTTTTCACACCCTCACCTCGTCTCAAACGGCCCTTGAACCGCTTTGACCTTGTTGATCTCCGCGCTGTCATCGAGGATGATCACCCGATAATCCCCTCCGCCGGGACTGACCCGGACCAGGATGTGGCCCTGCTGACTCGCAACCTGGTCCAACCCGGGGGTCACGATCCTGTTGGCGGGGTGCATGTTGGTCATGAAAAGGTCCCGAGGGCCCGGATAAGTCCGGGTGGAACGCAGACGGTTATAGACGGAGGGCGTGGGATGGGCCGAATCCCAGACCGGCAGAATCCAGGTGCGCGGCCGAAGGGCGGCCAGGAAAAAGACATTCTGAGAGTCAATGTAACCGTGATGATTCAGCAGGCTGACTTCGACAGGCCCGACCGCCTTCGCAACCGGCGTCTCGACGTCGTGCCACGCGGGCGCACCCGGCTCGGGAATCCCGGTAATATCGCCCCCGCTGAAGTAATCGAAGCCTCCGTAACTGAGCCTGAAACCGGCGCTGCAGGGGTTCTCACTCGGGCGGTCGTCCGGCCTCATTTCGGACAATGGGGGGAAGTGATGACGGGTATCGCTCGCGACGCCCGTCCAGACCTCGCCGTTCGCCATTACGATTCGGACTTCAAAATCGGCATATTTCGCAGGTGAGTTGACCAACCGGATTTGATCGTTTCTCCCAGGTTTGAGCCGCTCCACCTTCATTCCCCGATTCTCCGTCTGCCATTTCAGGAAGGCCCGATAGTTGTCCATCATGGCTCCCTGCAACGGGGCCGGGTAGTCGTAGGTCGGCCATCCCCTATCCAGCATCGTCCTGATAGCGACGTGCTCAGCCACTTCCGTAATGCCCGCCAGCTTGTACGGGCCGAGCGAGGACGGTTTTGAGGCAGCCGTGACGTCACCCATGTGGTCCCCGTGAAAGTGCGTGAGGAGCGCGTAATCGAGAACTGCACTCTCTGCTTTCGGGTGAAAACGCCTGATGTAGCGGGCAATCACTTCACCCGCGCTGTGAGAGTCGTCGGGCTTGGGAGCAACGTGTCTCTCGGTGCGGTTGCCGAGCGCTCCGGCATCGACCAGGAGAGTGGAGCCATCCGGGAAGACGAGGAAAGCCGCATTGCCTCTCCCGGTATTGATCTGATGAATATCGAGAGTTCCCTCGGTCCATGCCGGCAGCGGTTCGCCAATCGTCTGCGCACCAGCCCACCCGAGGGCCAGCCAGGAGACCATCACGAGGGGAAAGGAACGAATTTGTTTTCTCACAGCCGGAGGATACCACGCACCGGGATACCCGGGGATTGCTTTTCTGTCTTCCGTCCGGGTGGCTCCAAATCCTACGATCTTTGGCCGCCCGCCGGCATTCGCCCTCCGTTGTTGTCGAGCGGGAAAGCAACCACATCGATGGGGCGGTGCATTATGGCGGTCGGCAAGTGGCCAGCGACGTCGACGGTTATCTGGACGGGCGTTTTGCCGTCCATCTCGACAAGACAGAAGTGGTCTTTGACCTTCAGGATTTCGTCCAGAGAAGAGTCTGCCCCCCCTCCCTCGGAGAATCTCTTCTGGACTGCCCTTTTCTGAAAAAGGAACATCCCTTCTTCTTTCGTCTCGGGAAACCACACGTGACGGATGAAAAACTCAAGGTCCGAGAGGCTGGCCTGAGAGTGAGCTTCCAGGCAAAGCCAGGCTCCCGGCCACCCCAGGATCCCGATCATCAGAAGAAACGCCATCGGGTGCTCCTGCCCGTTTGTCTGGATGCAGTCCGCATCGTCCTTGCGATCGCGGCATCGCCGGACATGCGCGCCCATTCGAAGCGGTTCGTACGAACCCATGCAGAACGTACAAAATCCTTTTAACAATGACGCGTCCGCCTGATTCTCAATTGACTGATTCTTCATGTTTGAATTCCCTCCCCTATATCTAACGCTCGACTTGGAAAATCTACGAAAGAATTTTTCACCCTTGGGAGCATGGGCTGGACCCAAAAGTCCGCCAATCGGGCCAAGGAAGTGTCACCGCGTCGACCGGCCTGAGGGCCTCGAAGGTGGAAGCTTCCGCTGGGAGCGCAGGCGTCTCGCCTGCACTGGGGGAGTAAATGGCATTGGGCGAGACGCCTGCGCTCCCAGCGGAAGCCTCCACCGTCGCGAGGCCCTCAGGCCGGTCGACGCATGGCTATAAGTCATTAGTCATGCTCATGTTAGCTCGCATTCTCGCCAGCACTTCGTTGGGAGGGCTTTCCCCGGGTCCCAGCCAAGGGCGTCCTTCGCAATCCTCCCTCAAAAAAATACTTTCGTAGATTTTCCAACTCGAGCGTTAGTAATAGCAGGGTAATGATGAACGAGGAGGGGACGCTATGACGGAGAAACAGACGCGATCACCAGGAGAAACCGAGCCGACGGGGGGCACGACCACCAAGTTGCCGCCGGCGTGGCCGGAAATGGATGAAGAGGATTCCCTTGATGAGTATTTCCGCCAGCTGGATGAGTTCACATCGGGACAATCAAGCAGCAACTGCTTTGACCGGCTGACGGAGATGGGGATCGAGCTTCCTCTGCCGCAGCTCCTCAAGGATGAGGAGATTACCGCGAAGATTTGGGAAGTGGCCGAAGGACTCAAAAAGCTGCACGTCTTCCTTAGCTCGACCAACCATCTGAGCGATCGGGAGCTTTATGCTCATCTCTGGAACAATTCGCTGCGCCACGAGACCTTCATCTGCACGTTGCCCGACGCTTCATGTCACCTGGATGTTATCGGATCGGGCAGTGAGGAGGATATCGAGACCTGGCTACGGTACTATGCCGACCAGGAAGATCGAGACCTCTGGTCTCGGGAATGGCCCGACGACCCAATCCCGGCACATCAGGACCCTCCGTATGATCGGGATCGGTTTCTGCCCGATTGCAGTTGCGTGAGCTCCCAGGACGGACCGAGACGGTAGGTCGGCAGGCGAGGAGGATTAAGACCGATGGGTGCCTCAATTTACTACAGAGGGCGGTTAGCCGATCCGGGCCGCTTTCAGGAGCTGCGCCACGATCTACTCCAATTTGCCGATCGGGTGAAGTGGGAGTTCCTGGATCTTACGGGACCCGACGAGTCCCAGATCCTGGAAATCATCCTGTACCCGCCTGGACAGTGTGAGCCCGTTTTCTTCCTCTTCGACTCCGAGGGACGATTGCATCCCGCGTACCAGGTGGACGCTGGAGACGAGGCGTCTTGGTGGTGCTGCGTCAAGACACAGTATGGCCCAGTGGAAGCGCACGTTCGGATCCTTGAGCTTCTCAGGCACATTCAGCAGCACTACATCCCCGACCTCGAAGTTGATTCCTCCTTACCCATTCTTTGACAAGTAAGGAGGCCGGTGGCAATAATTGACGATGTGAAGAAGCTAAGGCTGACGACGAAGCGGCAGGTTACATTCCCGGTGGAGGTCTGTGAAGCGCTAAACCTGGCACCCGGCGACGAAGTGATTCTCGATGCACAGGAATGCCGCGGAGAGCCGGTCTGGATCCTGCGATCGGCGAAAAGGCCAGATCGGAGCTGGATGCACGCCCTTCGCCGATATGCCAAAGGACGTGAGCATTCGCTGGCCGCAATTCGGGAGAGCATCCGCAAAGCAGCAACCGACCGCCGCAAAGGGAGTAGATCGTGAGGCCCCTCGGACCGGGGTTTGACACCAGCGTAGTGCTCCGGCTTCTGACGGGAGAGCCCGAGGATCAAGCTGAGCAGGCGGCGCGGTTTTTCCAGACGCAAGTGGCAAAGGGCGTGCCTCCCTTTGTTTCTGATCAGGTGGTCAGCGAGGTCTATTTTGCCCTTTGCTATCACTACCAGGTGCCGAAATCCGACGCTCTGAAAGTCCTGGGAGCTTTCGTAAACGGCGGGGAAGTGATTTGTCTCGGAGTGAGCGGAGAGATCCTGAAACAGCCGAACCTGAGCCGTGCCAAACCAGGCTTCCTCGACCGAGTCATCCACGCACAGTACGTAGAGGCCGGTGCTCCAGCACTGGTCACCTTTGAAAAAGCATCAGCGAGACTCCCGGGAGTCCTGGTGCTCAGTTAGCCCGCATTTTTCACAACTCCGGAGGGGGCGACCGCCGGGTCTCCTTATCGCCGCATCAAGGCTGCTTAAACGTTTGTTGCTTTATCGACGGACGCTCGATATCGTTTCCAGGCGAGGAATTGAACGAGGGTCTTACGGAGACTAACGGAGGTCGAGATGAGAAGAAGGCTATTCTTGGGCAGCTTGGCGACTTTGGGCGCCTCGCCCTGCCTGGCGTTTGCGCAGTCGGCGTCTCGTGCCGCAAAGCTGACGATCCGCGATGTCCAGATTTGGCGTTATTCGGGTCAGCGCGCGGCCGAAGACTTCGCACTGCAATGGCAAGTGTCTCCCTTCAGTATCTACCAACGGGCTGAATCGAACCCCTCTGCTCCTGTCCCGGCACCCGGCAGTCGGGTCCGCCAGCAGGCGCTTTACCTCAAATTGATCACGGAGCCCGGCCTGGAAGGGTTCTATGGAGCGGTGGACGAAGAGGCTGCGATCGTCATAGCGCGCCAGTTGAAGAGGCTCATCATCGGGCAGGATGCGTTGGCAGGCGAGATCCTCTGGGACAAGATGTACCGCTGGAACCGTCATTCCCGGGGCGGCCATTACATGATGGCCCTGAGCGCCGTCGACAACGCGGTGTGGGACCTGCGTGGCAAATACTTCGGCGTCCCGGTTTATCGGTTGCTTGGAGGACCGTCAGCGCCGGAGATCGAGGCGTATGCCAGCTGCCTGGGTTTCCCGTCGGCCTCCGAGGAGTTGAACAAGCGTTCCGCTGCTCTCAAAGCCGAGGGATATCGACACCAAAAGTGGTTTTTCTCGGAAGGCCCGGCCCAAGGGACCGCCGGCCTGCTGAGAAACGTGGCGCTGGTCCGTAACCTTCGCGAGGCCTTGGGCGAGGAGTACGAAATCATGTTCGACGCTTACAACGGGTGGAACGTCGAGTATGCGATCGCGTGGGCCAGGCAGGTCGAAAAATACCGCCCGGGCTGGATCGAGGAGATCGTGCAGTCGGACAAGATCGAGGCGTTCCGCCAACTGAAGAGCCAAACGTCGATACCCGTGGCCACAGGCGAGCATTTCTATGGTCGCTGGGAAGTCCATGAGTTCCTGAGGGCCGGCGCTATCGACGTGATACAGGCGGATCCTGAGTGGTGCGGCGGAGTGAGCGAACTGGTCAAGATCTGCACGCTCGCATCGCTTCATGACCTCCACGTTGTTCCGCATGGACACAACATACACGCTGCGCTCCATGTGGTAGCGAGCCAGTCTCCGATGACCTGCCCGCTGGTCGAGTACCTGGTGAACTTCAAGCCTCACAAGGCTTTCTTTGAAAAGCAACCGCTGATTCCCGTACGCGGAAAGATCCGTTTGCCCGACCGGCCCGGTTTCGGAATCGAGCTGGACCAGGCGAAAATCGAGCAGTCCGAGCAGGTGTGGGCGTCATGACGGACCTCATGGTCGGTCTCGCCGTGTCAAATATGAGCATGAAGGATATCGAAAGCCGGCCCGAATAGCGGCCGGCTCTCTTTTACAGCAGATTCACAATACGATCGGCGAGACCCTTCTCGCCGAGAACCACGCTCAGCTTGGAGTTCCCCGAAATCTTCTCCAGGGTCTCCAGCTCACGCAGCCGCATCAGCACCGGGTTGCTCTCGAGGAGCTTGGCGGTGTTAGCTTGCGACCGCATGGCCGCGGTTTCCTCACGCCGGGTGATCAAGTTGGCCTCGGCCGCCTTCTTGGCCTCGGTCACCTTGTTCATCAGATCCTTCATATCACCCGGCAGGATGATGTCCCGGATGCCGAGGGACACCACTTCCACGCTGAATTCCGCAGAACGGCGCCGGACGGCACCGAGATCGGGGACAGGCGCGCCGCTGGCCAGGCCGGATCAGCCATCCGCAAGCGTTAGCTCGCTTGCGGGAGGAAAGAAGATGCATCAATCGTGAAAAAGACGCAAAAAAAATCTGTCGGGAGCTATCATGTGTGATTCATGACATTAGTAGGCGGAGCCGACGGCTGCCGGCCGGGATGGGTTCTCGTAGCTAAAGAACTGAGCTCAGGCGTTATCACCTGGAGAGTGTGCACCTCAACCGAAGATCTGTTTTACGGAGACCGGATTCCGGACATTCTTGGACTCGACATTCCTATCGGCCTCACCGACTCCGGCCCACGGCTGTGCGACCTGGCCGCCCGCCGGCGCCTGGGTCCGGGCCGGGGAAGCAGCGTCTTCCCTGCCCCGATCCGATGCCTTCTTGAAGCCCGGACTTACCAGGAGGCCTGTTCATTGAGCTTCCAACAGGCCGGCAAGAAGATTTCCCGGCAAGCCTGGGGAATCCTGCCTAAGATTCACAGCGTCGATGCACTCCTCCGCAAAGATCCTTCACTGCCGCGGCGGGTGCGTGAGGTTCACCCGGAGATCTGCTTCCTGCTACTTGCTGGAGGACGTCCCATGCAGTACGGGAAGAAAACCAGGCAAGGCCAGGAAGAGCGACTGGGGCTGTTAGAGGCGTGGTTTGGCGAGTACGTTCAGAGCGCCGTTCGAGAGCGACCCAAGCTCCGCTGCTCTCTGGACGACCTCCTTGACGCCTTCGCAGCCTGCTGGACAGCAGAGCGAATCTGTCTAGGCCAAGCTCAAACGCTGCCGTCCGATCCTCCCCGCGACTCAGCCGGCCTTCGAATGGAGATAGTGGCATAGCCGTCTTCCTTCCAGCGCCTAGCGAAAGCCTCGCTCAAAAAGAGCCATGGCGACCATGCCAAAAATCACAAGGCAACCCAACCCGACCAAGATGAAGAGGACGAGGAAAAAGTAGGAGGCCGGATTGGTTCGCAGGACATCGGCGTTGATAGTCACATTATGGATCGTTCGAGCCCGGACAAGTCCTTGCTCCTGCTTCCCCGTGACGACAACCTCGTCTCCATTGCTGACGCCTCTAACCAGCCGGAGGGAATCCGCGCGGACACCGACGTAATCCAAAATGTCCCCTTTCGGATCGGAGCGCTCTATCCGGAAGCTGATTTCACGATTGTCGGGTCTAAGTGCGACGTCTCGGGCTATTCCGCCTTAGCTCTGAGATTGAGACATGAGGCTGGCCTCTCCCCCTGAAAGGTTTGTGTTGATTCCGCGATTTCACTTTAGAAATCTCCGCCTTCGCCCCCTCCGGATTCGGAGCGGGAAGTCTCGACTGAGGAATCAGCGCTTTCCGACTCCCCGGATTCCTCGCCTCCGATGGCATCATTCAATCCGAGACTTTCGGCAAGGTCATCGGAGCTGTCCTCCACCCATTCATCGACGGCGTCGATGCCTTCGTTGATTGTGGACTCGGCTTCAAGCCTGGCGTCAGCCATGACATCGGCAGTGGCTGGGTCGGTACAATTCTCTGCGATGTCGAGCATCCCTTCGCCCCACTCAGCACTGACTTCGGCGCTTGACTCCAGCGCTTCATGAGCAATTTCAACCGCCCCTTCCGCAAGATTCGCCTGCCCGAACGTCCCGACTACGAGACGGCCAATAGTCTCCTGATCAGTGCCCGTCGGGCAATGGCCGGGAGGAGGGGGGTGAAGAGGCGAGGGGCGAAGGGGGTGAAGGGAAGACGGATGTATTGACTCACCGGCCCTCGCAGGCAGGTGACGAGTCTGACATAATCGGCTCGTGATCAAGACGAAGACAGCCCTAGTCATTCTCGCTCTCGGTGTTTCGGCCTTGGCGCAAACGGACGACACCCCGTATCGCCGCATGGAAGCCGGCAAAACGCAGACGATGCAGGCGCTCGTTCGGCAGGCGCGGGCGATCACGGACGCGGCGTCCGAAGAAATCGCTTCACGGCGCTCCTGGGAGGCGGTCAAGGAGAAACGGCGCGAGGAGATGAGAGACATGTTGGGCCTCTTGCCATGGCCCGAGCGGTCTCCGCTCAATGTCCGAATCACCGGGAAGCTGGACGAGCCGGGCTACACCGTCGAGAACATCGCCTACGAGAGCCTGCCGCGGGCCTACGTGACCGGCAATCTTTTCGTGCCAAAGAAGCGTTCCGGCAAGGTGCCGGCCGTTGTCTACGTTTGCGGGCACGCTTATTCGCCTTACGGCAACAAGACGCAGTACCAGCGCCATGGCATCTCCCTGGCGAAGAACGGTTACGTGGCCCTGATCCTCGACTCGATCCAGGTCGCGGAGACTTTCGCGCTTCATCACGGTGTTTCGCACCAGGAGATGTATCACTGGTACTCGCGCGCCTACACGCCGGCCGGAGTCGAGGTCTGGAACGCAATCCGGGCCATCGACTACCTCGAGAGTCGACCTGAAATCGACGCTGATCGTATCGGGATGACCGGCCGCTCGGGCGGCGCAGCCATGACCTGGTTCACGGCAGCCGTCGACCCCCGGATCAAAGTCGCGATCCCGGTCATGGGAATCAGCACGTACGCCGCCAACGTCGCCGCGGACACCCAGAAACTCCATTGCGATTGCATGTTCGCGATCAATTTCTGCCGGCACGACATGCTCCACCAGGGGGCGTTGATCGCCCCTCGTCCGCTGCTCATGGCTCATGGCCGGAAGGACAACCTGTTCCCGGTCGCCGGGTATGAGGAGTTCGAGAGGAAGGTGGGCGCTCTTTATCGGTCCTACGGGGTCGCCGAACAATTCAAGAACATTGTCGTGGACACAGCCCATCAGGACTCCGATTACCTTCGGGAGCAGGCGATTCGCTGGTTTGACCGATACCTGTTGCAAATACCCGACCGCGAGTTGGACATGTCGTACACGAACGCGCCTGACCGGAGCCTGGCGGTTTTCCCGGACGGACCTCCGGCCGACGCCGCGAATCCCCGGATCCACGAGACCTTCCTCAAAACGCCTCCATTTCGTGCGTATTCAAGCCTGGGTGAGTGGGAAAAGCGCAAGACCGAGATCCTGAATGCGCTCAGGGAGAAGGTTTTTGCCGGGTTGGCGAGTGGCGCGCAACCATCGCGAGAGGTTGAATCGAAAAGCCCGCCTCAAGGCGGAGCCGCGAACGGATTCGCCGAACTGGTGTTCCGCTCAGAGCCCGAAATCGAAATCCACGGCCTGCTCTCGAAGCCGGAGAAGATCGAAAAGCGCCTCCCCGCCCTGCTTTACATTGCCTCCGAGGGCGAGGATCCTCACGCGATTGAAGACTGGCTGCGGCCGCGCCGCGGAGAAAGAGCCGTGCAGCTGGTCGTCTATCCTCGGGGTATCGGAACGGTCACGTGGGAGAAAAGCTTCTGGAAATCTGCCCTCAGAAATGCCATGCACGTCGGGCATACCGTCGACTCTCTCAGGCTCCTGGACATCCTTCGCGCGGTCGAGCTCTTGCGTGCAGACGACCAGGTGGCTCCGGATCAGATCACGGTGGCAGGCGCGGGTGTTTCGGGCGTTCTCGGCCTGTACGCAGCCATTCTAGACGCGGGGATCCACCAGGTTGCGCTCATGAGTCCACCGACCAGCCACGCCGAGGGGCCCGTTTTCCTTGGAATCCTCCGCTATCTGGATCTGCCGGAGGCTGCCGCCCTTGTGGCGCCGCGACGCCTTGGCTTTTACGACCGCATGCCGGCGGAGTACGAACCGGCCAGGACGGTCTTTCGGCTGTACGGCAAGCCCGACCATCTGTCTGAAACGTTGGACTTGTCGGCGTTTGTCCAGGGACGTCACGAGCCGAATTTCGCTAGCAGCATGTAGTCGCGAGCGTCTTCAGTGTCGCGCCGCTATTCCACTCCTGTGTCGCGCAGCAGTTGGACCAGGGAACGGACAACCACGCGCCCGTACCCGGCAGCCAGCTCTTTAAGGAGACGCAGGTCGAGCGCGGACGACGAAACGCGAAGGGCGGCACGGGCGTCTTCCACGTCTCTCGGTCCGCCAGCGAACAGCTTCATGGCGATGAAGTCTTCGAGGCTAATCATGCGAAGGGTCGCGCCGAAGAGCGAAGAGGGGATCGTGCGGGAAACAAAACCGGGTGCCATGCCCCGAATGCCGGTGAGGATGTCCACGCGGTTCGCGTATCCATCGGAGACAGCAATAACCGACGCAACCGGGTCCTCGAATCCGCCTTCTCTTTCGACAACATTCCAGCCCGCTTCCTTCAGCTCGCGGATCAGCCCGGGCACAACCGCTTTCCGGTCAACCGCAGAAATCACGACATCGGCGTCAAGACTCGAGCGCACAACGCCGTGAAACGAAGCCGCCAGTCCGCCCACGACCGCGTAAGGAATCCTGAGGCCGTCCAGTCTGGTGGCGACCTCCGTCAGCAGGATAGCGGATTGACCGGGGCCATCAGGTTTCATCTACGCCCTCGCCTTGGGACTCGCCCTCAACGCTTTTTGCAGCGCCAAGGCCCTCTCGATAGGTGATACCTGCCCTATGGAACTGAAAGGCGATCGCGGACAGGCGGGCGGCTGCCTCGAGCCTTGCCTGGGGGCTCATCGCTTTTGACGCGGCCACCAATTCGTTCTCACGGGCTTCGTCCCGGGTCCTGGTCTTCT
This sequence comes from Acidobacteriota bacterium, assembly GCA_003819755.1. Classification (GTDB taxonomy): domain Bacteria; phylum Acidobacteriota; class UBA6911; order RPQK01; family RPQK01; genus RPQK01. The sequence continues at coordinate 17,567 of RPQK01000054.1, forward strand.
TCATGTCCGCCAACTGACTGAGGAGATTATAGCAATGATCCGCTCAGATCCAGCTGGCCCGGAGCGAAAGCAGCTCTCGTGCTCGAGGTTCGTAGGACCACGAAAAAAGGACCGGAAGGACCTGAGGGACCTGAATGAGATGTCCTCGAGATTCGTCTTTCAGGTCTTTCCGGTCCTTCCGGTCCTTCCGGTCCTTCCGGTCCTTCCGGTCCTTCTACGTGGCAGTCCTGATGGACCTCGGATGATTCTCGCGAACCGACGTGATTCCTACGTACTTTTTACCGGCCAGAACTCCGATTCGGCTCGGGCCGTGCGGAAGAGGTCGGTCGCCTTCTTCACGATGTCGGGATGCTGGTCG
>RPQK01000055.1 GCA_003819755.1 Acidobacteriota bacterium
AAGCAACAGTCACTGTCCTTGAGGTCTTTGAGGTCCTTGAGGTCCTTTCGGCTTCTACTCGTACCTGAGCGCCTCGACCGGCGTTACGCGAACCGCGCGGCGGGCGGGTACCAGGCAGGCAACCAACGTCACGACCGCCGAAACGGCCGCGATGCCGGCAAAAACCACCGGGTCGGTCGCGCTGATTCCCGGAAGCATGCTTGTCAGGAATCGGGTGAAAGAAATGGCCAGGATTAGGCCAATTCCCACCCCGACTCCAGCCAGTACGAGTTTCTCCTTCACGATCACCCAGAGGACCGTAGCCGGACGCGCGCCGAGGGCCATGCGAACGCCGATTTCCCGAGTCCGCATGGCCACGGAATAAGAAACGACGCCCGCAATCCCGACCGTCGCGAGGAGCAGGCCGAGCAACCCGAAGAGGCCAACCAGCCACGATCCGATTCGCTGTCCCACGAAAGCAGAGGCCAGTTGATCCTGGAAAGTCCGCACGTCGAAAACCGGAAGTTCGCGATCAATCGACTGCAGCGTGTCGAGCGCTGGCCTCAGGAGCGCCGCCGGATTCTGCGCCCTGAGGTGAACCGTGACAACCTTCTCCGGGGATTGTAAAAGGGGGATGAAGGCCGCCGGTTCCGGCGCTTCCCAGACGCTCTGGTACTTCCAGTTTCGAACGACGCCGATCACCTCCCGCAGCGGCTTCTTGCTGCCTCCCAAACGGAGCCGTCTGCCGATTGGGTTCTCTCCCGGCCAGAACTTGGCGGCTGTGGCCTGGTTGATGATCACGACCGGGAGGGACTGGGGTGAATCGGAGGTCGAGAAGTCCCGCCCTTGCAGAAGCACGGCGCCCATAGCCTTGAAGTAACCGGCCGAAATCGTATTGTACAAAATCGGGTTTGTCCCTTCCTCGGGAGTCCCGATTTTCTCCGCCGGCGTGACACTCGTCTGGTTCAAGCCGCCGACCAGGGGAACGCAGTCAGCGAGTCCTACCGCTTGAACTCCGGGGAGAGCGGCCAGGTTCTCAGCTATCTCTCGGTTCATCCGAAGCACCTGGTCGTCTTTATCCTGAGCCGCCAAATCGACTGTGAACAAGAGCAGATTTTCCGCCCGGAATCCCAGGTCGACTTCCTGGGCCTTCTGGAGACTCCGGATGAAGAGACCAGCCACGACCAGAAGCAGGACAGAAAAAGCGATCTGCGAGGTCACGAACAGGCTCTGCAACCGTCGACTCGGTATGGCCAGACCGACGACCTGTCCGGCGCCGGAGCGCAGCGACTGGACCAGGCTCGAGCGGGCCGAATACAGGGCAGGGGCTATGCCGAAGCCAACACCGGTGAGAAGGGAGAAGACCAGGGCGAAGAGGAAAACATGGCTATCCAACGTCAGATCCATGTCGAAGGGCAGAACGCCAGAGAGCCGATAGCCCGACAGGAGCCGGCCGGTCCAGTAGGCCATCAAAAGGCCGCCCAGGCCGCCGAGAAGGGCCAGCAGGACACTCTCTGTGATGAGTTGCCGCAAGATACGGGCCCGGGATGCACCAAGGCCCAAGCGGATGCTCATCTCAGTCTGTCGCCGGGCCCAGCGAGCCAGAAGGAGATTCGCCACATTTGCACAAGCGATCAGCAGCACGAGCAGAACGACTGCCTCGAGCAGACCCGCAAAGCTCAGTATCACTTTCCGCAGAGCCGGTGCGATTTTCTCCTCGGCGACCGAAATCAGGACCGCCGTGTTCTTGCTCTGCTCATCGGGATAGCGCTCCCGGAACTGCCGCGCGGTGGCCTGAACGCGCCCGCGCGCCTGCTCGAGGCTGACGCCCGGCTTCGTTCGGCCTACGGTGAACAACCATCGAGTGCCGGGAGTATTTACATCTGAGCCGGGTTCCATGATTTGCCTGGCGGAAAGCGGAATCCAGATTTCGGGACGGATATCGAGGCGAGTTCCTCGGAAACCCTCAGGCAGGACGCCGATGACTGTGAAGGCATGGCCCTTGACGGATATCTGGGAACCGATCACGGATTCCCTGGCCCCGTAAACCCTCTTCCACAGAGCTTCCCCGATGACGGCGGCTCGTGCGGAGTCGGCGGGCGACTCCTTCTGATCCAGGATGCGGCCCCTGACCGGATTGACTCCGAGGATAGAGAAATAGTTGGGAGTTACCATGGACGCCCAGACTTTGTCGCTCTCGCCCGAGACTGTGCCTATCGGAAAGAGGTCCGTCGAAAAGGCCGCCAGGCCTGAGAATACATCCGACATGCCCGCGAACTCGAGGTATGCCGGGTAGGACGTTCTGAACCTCGTCTGCGGCTGCCCCTCGCGGCTCTCCCGTACGGCGACCAGACTCGAGGGGTCGTCAACTCCAGGGACTGGCGTGAAGAGGACCGTGTTGACAACGCTGAAGACCGCCGAGTTCGCTCCAATTCCGAGAGCCAGGGAAAGCACCGCCGCTGCCGTGAAGCCGGGGTTTCTAAAGAGCAACCTAAGGCCGAGTCGAGCGTCTTGGCCGACCGATTTGAAGAGCTGCCACATGGTGTGTCCGGGCCTCCTCGCTATCGCTAAGCATTCGCCGTTTCCAAACGGAAAAATGCCGAAAATTGTTCCACGGCCTCCAAAGATCGTGAACCAATCTCAACCCTTTCCGTTCTTACATGGCTTTACGACAATCCGTGCCTCCCACAATCTGCTGCAAAGCCTATTAGACTGCGATCGCCGGACCTCACCGTCCCGCCGCCCGTTGCTCGTAGATCGCGCGTGCCTCCCTGTAAAGGGCAAGTGTTTCCGCTTTCTCTTGGGGTTTGCGGAACACCGCTTTCGTTTCGGTGTATTGAATCAACTGGTCCATCTTGCTGAGGAGCAGACGGGCATCCTCCTTTAAACGGACAGGCCGACCGTCCAGCAGCAGGTAACCGGCACTGGTGTGAGCAAAAACCACGGTTTCCTGCGCCCGTTCAAACGCCCGTACGGCCACCCAGGACGAGACTTCCGGCTTCAACTCCTCGCTCAGCCGAAACTCATTGCGCCCGGCGGCGTTGTAGTCGCGCCACACTTTCCCGTTGACGATGACCTGAACCTGGTCGAGGTCCTTGCTCGAGCGGATGACAGCCTCGATTCGAGCCGCCTGGCCACGCTTCAGCCCGGCCTTTGAGCCCGGTCCGACCTCCCCGTTGATCTTGAAATCAACAACGGGTCCATTGGTCGAGAAGCTTTTCCCGGCCTTGAGCGCCTGCATGAAGTTGTCATACGTAAATGGCCGTTCGCCAAGGTAAACGTAGACGCGATCGTACCCCACCGGCGTCGCCTTCACCCCGCTGGCCGAACCGCCTGACAGGGGAAGCTCGAAGCCGCAGTTGAGGATCTGGTAATAGAAGTCCATCATCCAGTGAGCAAATTCGAGGTCTCCGTGGTACCCCATTTCGACAGGCCAGTGGGACCAGGGCGGTAAATCCGTGTCCACGTCGTGCGGGAGGAAGTGGTTGCAGTTGATCTCGATGAAATCCAGCTGTCCCATGGCGACGTTTACGTAGGTATCGAGCCAGAACAATTTGTCTCCTCCCACATACCCTCCCTGGTCGTGTGCGAGGCGGGTATAGCGGATCGATGGGGGGTAGTACTCGTATCCATCGAAGGGAATTGGAAGTTGGCGAGCCATCAGGATGACCGCGCCGGGGCCACCCTGAATCCTCTCCACTTCCTGGGAATTCGCTGTAAAGAGATGGGCCGCGTCAACCTGGACTGGAAAAGAAGGCGCGTTGGGGTACGGCTGGGACGCATCGTTGCTCCAGACGTGGTAGGTAATTGTCGGTGCGAAATTCAGGTCTTCGGCAAGGAGTATCTGCGACAGTTCCTTCGGGTCTCGGTGAACGTGCATGTCCGCGGAGTACCAGCCTGCCTGGTTCATTGATGTCCACCGTTTCAACGTCGCCCGAACGGGCTCTCCCGGCTTGACTGTGATCCGGGCCGGTTGATACTCAAGTCCCCTGGCAACGGTGATCTGGCACGGCGCCGCCGGCAAGTCGAAGGTGTCGTCGCCAGACAACAGGAAGTGCTCTTCGGCACCCCGCCGGTAGGCGCGGGCACCGGCAGGAAAGTACGCTTTCCCCCCGCATTCGAGATAAGCCCTGGCAGCAACCGTCTTTCCGCTCTCCGCGTCGGTAACCGAGATGTGGGTCTGCGCGGCGAAAGCAGGAGGCAGAGTGATTCCAGCAAGGAGGATACAAGCCGAAACGAGTCTGAGCTTAAGCATAAAGTCACCCTCAATCCTCAGGAACTGTACACCGGTCTTCGGACCGGGACGAAACTCACGACGACAGCAGCGACTAGTGCGAGAACAGCCCCCATGCTGAAGGCTGCTCCAACTCCCCAGGCCTGCCAGAGAGCACCGAACATGAGGCTGGCCGGAAGGGCAGCAAGGCCGATGACCGCGTGGTAGTAGCCGAAGGCCCGACCACGCCGCCCGGTCGACGCCAGCCGGGATATCCAGGCTCTTTCGGCGGGCTCGGTAAGACCGTAGTAGACACCGTATACGAGAAAGAGGGCAATCAGTTGCCCGCTCGTTACGGCATAGGCAAAACCAAGATATACGCCGCCGTAAAGCAGCCAGCCCGCCTGAATCATCGGGCGGTCGCCCACCCTGTCTGCCAAGCGGCCTCCGAAGTACGTGCAAATCATTTTGACGACATGATGAGCAGACCAGAGCAGCGCGATCCAGGCGGCGGAAACTCCGCCAGACGACAAGCGCAGCAGGAGAAAGGCATCGGTCGAATTCCCGAGCGTGAAGAGGAGCAGGACGAGGAGGAGAGGGCGCAGGGCGCGCTCCCCCGGCCTCCCTGCCGTACTCGCGTGAGCCTCGTCACGATCGGCCTCCGTTGCCGTGTTTTCCCGGATTCCGTAGACGATGACGAGCATCACGACCGCCGCGGGGACAGCGGCCAGGAAGAAGACGGTCCTCATCGGGAATCCGGCAGCGGACATGAGCACGGCGGCCACGACCGGGCCGGCAACCGCGCCGGCGTGATCGAGCGATCGGTGCAAGCCAAACGCCCGAGCACGTATTTCCGAGGGAGTCACATCGGTGATCAGGGCGTCTCGGGGTGAAGTGCGCAAACCCTTGCCGACGCGATCGAGAAAGCGCATGGTCAGGACAAATAGCCAGGAGGATGCCAGCCCGATGAGGGGCCGGACCAATCCGGCCAGGGCGTAGCCGGCCAGCACAAAAGGCTTCCGACGACGGGTCCGGTCGGTCCACCACCCTGAGATGATCTTGACGAGAGCAGCGGTCGTTTCGGCCACGCCTTCCACCATGCCAAGAGCGATCGGCCCGGCTCCCAGGGTGGTTGAGAGAAAGACCGGCAGCAAGGGATAGATCATCTCACTCGAGAAATCGGTGAAGAAACTGGCGATGCCAAGAACGACAACCGTCCTGGGGAGCCTCACCCGGCAATGATATGTAGGGAGGGGAAGTGGTGGCAAGCGAAAGGGGGGGCGCGCACGACCATGAATCGCAGATAGTGCAGAGCGTTTGTTGTGGCCAGACTCGTTAAAAGGACCCCAAGGACCTCAAGGACCTCAAAGACAGAAAGAGAACAGTCGCCTTGAGGTCTTTGCGGTCCTTGAGGTCTTTTTGGCAACCCCCTACCGCAGCACCGCCCGCGGCTGGCCCGGCGGCGACCCCGCCGTCACCGCGACACGGTGTGACTGAGCATTTCGTGGATCTTCTGAAGCAGAGCCTGTGATGAGAAGGGCTTTGGCAAGAAGGTAATGCCGGGGAGCAGAATTCCCCGGTGGACAATGGCGTTCTCGGTGTAGCCGGACATGTAAAGAATCTTCATTCCGGGACGGTCTGATGCCATCTGCTCGGCGAGCTGGCGTCCGGAGATGCCGGGCAAAACGACGTCGGTGAGCATGAGGTCGATTGTTCCCGCATGATTGCGGCTGATCGACAGAGCCTCTTCCCCGGCACCGGCCTCAATCACCTTGTACCCCTGAAATTTGAGGACATCGGAGGCCAGTTTTCGGACGTCGGGGTGATCCTCTACGACCAGGATCGTCTCCACTCCACGGTGGTCGACTGGGGGGGCGTCGGCCGTCATGCCGGCGGTCGGCGGAGCCGCGACGTGAGGCAAGTAGATCTTGAACGTTGTTCCCTTACCCGACTCGCTGTACACCCAGATCCACCCGCCGTTTTGTTGCACGATGCCGTGGACGGTTGATAAGCCCAAGCCTGTCCCCATGCCTTTTCGCTTGGTGGTGTAGAACGGCTCAAAGATATGGGACCTGGTTTCTTCATCCATCCCTGTCCCAGTGTCGCTGACGGCCAGAAGGACGTAGGCACCCGGCTGAACGCCCGGGTGGTCCTCGACATAGTCCGGGCCCAGTTCGACGTTGGAAAGCTCGAAGAGGAGGTTTCCACCTGAAGGCATGGCATCGCGCGCGTTCGCAGTCAGGTTCATCAGAACCTGGTGCAGTTGGTTGACCTCCCCCAGCACCGTGGCTTTCTGATCGCTATAGATGAACACGATCTCGACGTCTTCGCCGACGAGACGCCGAATCATTCCCTCGGCCTCGGCCAGGACGGTGTTGAAGTCTACCGGCTTCGGTTCAATGATCTGTCGTCGGCTGAAGGCGAGCAGTTGCTGCGTCAGCGAGGCTGCGCTCTGGGTGGCCTTCTGAATCTTCGCCGCGTAACCGCGGGCCGGGCTGTCATCGGCCGTTACGTTGAGCAAGAACTGGCTATACCCGTCGATGACCGTGAGCAAGTTGTTAAAATCGTGCGCCACACCGCCGGCCAGTCGGCCGATCGCCTCCATTTTCTGGGATTGGGTTAGCTGCTCCTCCAGAAGTCGTTGCCGGGTGATATCACTCATAGCCCCGACCACCCGCAGAGCCTGCCCGGCGTCGCCGAACACGATGCACATCCGGTCGATGACCCAGGCATATTTGCCGTTGCTGCGCTGGAATCGGTATTCGACGGACCATGTTGTGCGGCCTTCGGCCAGGGCCCGATTCAAACCGCTCACCACGACCGTCCGCTCCTCGGGATGGATGCGTTCGTTTCTCCACGCGATGTTCTCGCCGGTTTCGGCTCTCGAATAGCCGAAAAGGGACTGGATAAGTTCACTCCACCTCATGCGCCCCGTGATCGGATTCCAATCCCATATCACATCGTTAGTGGCGCGGGTAGCGAGGGTGTAGCGGACGACCAGTTCCGCCTTTTCCGTGTCGGCGCTTGCCGCGGCGCGTTTCGCTCGGTAAAGAAACCAGCAAAGGAGAAGAGTCAGTCCAAACCCGAGGCCGAGGCTCCCAAGGCCCCAGTGAAGGACGCGCTGCTGCTCCTGGAGCTGCATCAGGCTGTAAGTGGCGGCAATGTCTCCAGCGTCAAAAATCGAATGCTTGGCGAGCGTCGAGAGGAGGAAACCCTCACGGGCCAGCGTCTGAATCTCGTTCTGAATGCGGTCAGCGACACTGCGTGCCCGGTAGGTGGCGCCCACCCCAAAGTCCACGCGCAGTCCGGACATCGGATAAGCCCTTAGTCGGCCTCCCGCGCAGTCGGGCAAGTCTGTTTGGAGCGCGTCCCTCGATTCCCCTGCTTCGAAAATCCCGGCGGCGACCTCGCCGTCGCAAACCGCCGCTGCCAGGGTGGACAGATCGTTGAGCTTAACAGGAGTCGCGCGGGGAAAGGCTCTTTTGATCAGCCGGGCCCTCACCGCCCCGTCGGTGTACCCTATCTTTTCGACAGAGTCCCTTGTCAACTGTCTCGTCCCCGGCGGCGCCAGAATGAAGAAGTCCGCGCCGATCCAGGGAGCGGATATGTGGAAGAGCTTCCGCCTGTCGGGAAAGTCGGCTACGATGGGCCACAGATCCACTTTCCCGGCGCGCAATGCCGCCTCCGAATCCTCAGGGCAGTAAACCCATTTCAACGGAATCTGAGCGCGTCTCGCCGCTTCAGACACGACTTCGAAAGCGGCGCCGATCGGACGCCCATCGGGAGCGGGGAAGTGATACGGAGAACTGTCGGCAAAACCGATCAGAAAGGGCGTTGTCTGTGCGGGAAACCGACGGGTCAGCCAAAAGGTCAGGGCCAGACCTGCAATGATTAAGGAAATAATCCAGTAGAGAGGCTTCCGGTTGCTGGTAACGCCCCCTGGAACGCTCACAGTCAATAATCTTTGTCCAGAACTCACGAGAAGGCAACAGGTTCCTGGTAATAAGACGGGCTGCGCAGTCAAAATGCCTTTAGGCCTTTTGATCTCCTGGCTGTAAAATCGCCGCGGGGAGACTGTATGAAGCGACCGGAGTCTGCAAATGGCCAGCTGCGTCCGACCGAGGAGCAGTATCGATCTTTAGTCGAGCAATCGAACGAAGTAATTTTTGTGGTGAACGTTCAGGGTTGCTTCACCTACGTTAGTCCAGCCATTGAGCGGACTATGGGGTACAGGCCCGACGAGATAGTGGGGAAGCCTTTTTCTCAGTTCGTTCATCCTGACGATATCAATGGTTTGCAGGCGAGCTTCGCCGAGACGCTCCAAGGCCGGTACGCACCTCACCAATTCAGGGTCCTTGCCAAGGACCGCCGCATCCATCACGTCCATACCTTCAGCCGCCTTCTGAGGAATGCCGGCGACGTGACAGGCGTGATGGGAGTGATGACCGACATTACTGCTCATACGCGCGGTGAAGAGGTGCGGGCAGCCATTTACCGAATCTCGGACGCGGTTCATCGTACTCAGAACCTCGACGAACTGTTCAGCGTGATCCACGGCATCATCGGGGAACTGATGCCGGCCGACAACTTCTACATTGCGCTCTACGACCGCGCCCAAGATCTGATTCAATTCCCCTACTTCCGAGACGAGCTCGACGAGGCGCCAGGGCCGATACGCCCCGGCAAGAGCCTCACCGGTTATGTGCAGGCGACGGGGGAGGCCCTTCTCATAACCCGAGATCGCTTCCTTGAGCTGGAGCAATCCGGCGTAGTGGAAGCGATGGGCAGTCCCTCCGTCGACTGGTTGGGTGTTCCGTTGAAAAGCCAGCACGGAGACGTCATCGGGGTCATGGCCGTTCAAACATATGCCGAGGGCGTTCGACTGCAGGAAAGTGACAAAGAAATCCTCGTGTTTGTTTCCCGACAGGTAGTGATGGCAATCGAGCGCAAGCGCGCGGACGAGCAGTTGACCCGCGAACATGGTTTGTTGACGACCCTCATGAATCACTTGCCCGACGCTGTCTATGTTAAGGATCGCGACAGCCGGTTTCTATACGCGAACCCGGTTCTCGCGCGGCTCATGGAAGCGGGGGGGCCGGATGACCTTGTAGGAAAGACGGATTTCGACTTTTGGCCCGCGGTGCTCGCAAGCCAGTACCGGGCCGACGAAACCGAGTTGATGCGGACAGGGAAACCGCTGGCCGACAAGGACGAGACGCGCTATGACTCGTTGGGCAACCGGCTATCGATCCTCACCACCAAAGTTCCTCTGCGCGACGAGACGGGAAACATCATCGGACTGGTTGGTGTGAGCCGGGATATGACTGAGCGGCTGCGCGCCGAGGAAGCGCTGCGGGCCAGTGAAGCTCAGTTGGAGAGCATTTTCAAGGCGTCCCCGACCGGCATTGCCTTGGCTGCCGGGCGGCGGCTGCTGGAGGTCAACGAGCGGTTTTGCGAACTGACCGGGTATTCGCGTGAAGATCTGATCGGGCAGGACCTCCGTCGCCTGTACACCACGGATGACGCTTACGTGTCTACTGAAGTTGAGCTGGATTCAGGGATTCAGCATCGGGGCTGGGGAAGCGTCGAGACCCGCTGGCAGCGCAAGGGCGGGGAGGAGATCGATGTCCTCCTTAACGCGGCTCCCCTTGAGAGCGCCGACATTAACAACGGTCTGACTCTCACCGTGAGCGACATCAGCGAACAGAAAAAGGCCGAACAAGAAAGGGACCGGCTGGAACAGCAACTCTGGCAGTTGCAGAAGATGGAGTCGATCGGGAGGCTGGCCGGTGGCGTCGCTCACGATTTCAATAACCTGCTCACCGCCATCTCGGGAAATATACAGTTAGCGCTCATGGATACGGAAAAAGGGCGTCTTCCGGTGTCACGCCTGCAACAGGCGCTGAAGGCGGCCCAGTCGGCATCCAGCCTCACCCAACAGCTTCTCGCCTTCTCCCGGAAACAGCTCATTGCGCCGAGAATCCTGGATCTGAACGAGATCTTGGCAAATATGCGAGAAATGCTGGCTCGTCTTGTTGGGGAGGATGTTCAACTGTTGGTCGTAGCGGCGCCAACGATCGGAAGGGTGAAGGTCGACCCGGCGCAAATTGAACAGCTGGTCGTGAACCTTTGTGCGAACGCGCGCGACGCCATGCCAAATGGCGGCCAACTCACGATTGAAACGTCGAACGTGGCCCTGGATGAACGCTATTGTCTGACTCATGCCGGCGCCACTCCCGGGGAGTATGTCCGGCTGGCGGTAAGTGACACCGGCGGGGGGTTGACGAAGGAAGCGCTCGCGCACATCTTCGAACCGTTTTTCACAACCAAGGCCAAGGGGAAGGGGACCGGCCTGGGGCTGGCCATGGTTTACGGAGCCGTCAAACAGAATGGCGGAACGATAGAGGTTTATTCAGAAGCCGGGCGGGGAACCAGTTTCAAGATATACCTGCCCAGCGTCAGCGGCCAACTGGACGACGCCCCTGTCGCCATGGGTGTCGAGGATCTCGTTCGTGGTTCCGAGACAGTCTTGCTGGTCGAGGACGGGGAGTACATTCGCGAGTTTGCCGAGGATGTCCTCAGGCAAGCAGGTTACGAGGTCATCCCGTGCTCCACCGTCAAGACGGCAATTGACCAGTCCCGCAGCTTCGTTGGTCCAATTCACCTGCTCCTGACGGACGTGATTCTTCCGGACGGCAACGCCCGGGATCTCGCCAAAACGATCGGCGCCGAGCGCCCCCAGATCAAGGTTCTCTTCACGTCCGGCTATGCCGAGAACGTCATCGTTCACCATGGCGTGCTCGATCCGCAGGTGCAGTTCATCGGGAAGCCATTTACCGCCGCCGCCCTGGCCCGCAAGGTCCGTGAGACGCTTGGCCCGGCAGCGTGAGCGGAGTCGGGGCCGTTTTCTCGTGGTCACCAGAGACCGGCAGCGGGAAATAGATGCGAAACGCGGTTCCCGCACCAGGCTTGCTGTCGCAGAAGATGCGCGCCCGGTGGTTTTTGACAATCCCGTAGACCATTGCAAGCCCCATCCATCCCAATCCCGGTGTCCACAAGGACACAAGAGACACAAGAGACACAAGAGACACAAGGGACACAAGGGACACAAGGGACAGCAGGAACCTAAGTCGCTTCTGTCGCTTGTGTCCCTTGTGTCCTTTGTGTCCTTGTGTCCCTTGGGGGCGCTGTCGCCCCTCGCAGCACCCCGGCCTTCGGCCAAAAGTCACCGATCACTAATCTCGCCACACAGCCTACCAACCAGACACGGCCACTTCGCACTAATATTTCGTTCATTTCGTTCGGCCAAAACTCCGTTCCCGGAATCCCAGGCAGACAGGGGGGATGGACTGGGTCATCATGCGTATTTCACACCTGCGTTTCGTGTTCTCTTCTGCTGTTCTCTTCTGGTTCGTGAATACCTCTCTTTTGGGAAACACGCTCTCCTGGAAGAGCCTCGGGCCTGACGGAGTCGTTCCGGTTGCCCTCGCCGAGCATCCAGTCGACCCGAACGTCCTCTGGGTGTCCTCCTGGCAAGGCGGAGTCTTTAAGAGCACCGACCGGGGACAGAGCTGGGTGAGCTGCACCCGGGGCCTGCCGGTAGGAGACTTTTCAGACTACTACGGGCAATTGTCGATCGGCCCCAAAAGCCCGTACCCTGTCTTTGTCACCGTCCTAACCTACCCGCTCTGGAAGCCTGTCCCCTCCGTAAGAGTTTGGCGCAGCCTGGACTCTGGAAACACCTGGCACCCATTGACCGAAGGAGGGACCCAAGGAGGGACGCTGACCCCGGATCCCCACGACTCCCTGCGGCTGTACCTCACTCGTACGCCCTCCGGGTTCTATCCGGGTACGGCCTCGTCTCTTGATGTGACTGGCGATGGAGGTGAAACCTGGAAGTCTATCTATGAGACAGAGGCCGGTCTTTTGACCGTCTACCCGCACCCGAGCCGACCAGGTCTTCTCTTCATGGTGAAACACGCTGCGACGTCGGACTGGCTGTTACGGTCCCGCGACGGGGGAGAGAAGTGGGCGACCATTCGGAGTTTCCCAGTTCCGGTGTCGGGTGTCGCTTTCGACCAATCCGATCCCGACCGCCTCTACCTCGGTTCCTCGGCTGGTCTCTACGTCAGTGAGAATACAGGGGTGATCTGGAGCCCGCCCGCGAATCAGCCGGGCAACGGAAGCATCTCGGGAATCCATGTTCGTCGGGATGGTAGCCTGCTTGCCCAGGCGGGCGGTTTGTACAAAAGCAGCGACAGAGGGGAATCATGGTGCGCTTTGCCGGCCGAGCCGGAGGAGGTCCGAGAAATCTTTCCCTCGCGGCACGATCCGCGCGTCATTCTCGCGACGTCGAAAGCCCGGATTTTACGAACCGATGATGAAGGGGCCCAGTGGCGGACTATCGACCGGGGAATCAACACCCATCGGATTATCGAGCTGGCGGTTGACGCGCTCAATCCGGGCAGAGTCTACGCGCTCGCCGATTGGCCAAATAGAATCGCTCTGGCCGGTCCCAGATGGTGGGGCCCGCTGCTGTTCAGGTCTGACGACTATGGCAAATCGTGGACGAGGGTCCCGTGTCCGGAAGGAAGGGCTTTCACACACCTGCGGGTCGATCCCGGCCATTCCAGATCCGTGTATCTCGCTTCCACAGAAAACACGTTGTGGCGTAGCACGGACGAGGGCACGACGTGGAAAGAACTTCAGACCGGCATTGCCGGGCTGGCCATAGTTGACCTGCTCGTCGATCCTTTTTCAAAGAACCTGCTGATCGCTTCGCCAAAGGGCATTTACCGGAGCACGGACCGAGGAGAGACGTGGAGCAAGACCGCCGACCTGGCCCTCGAACACCTGACATTCGTCAAGGGGAGCACTGTTATCGGCGGCTCGCACGACGGAGCCTATAAGAGCGTCGACGAGGGAAAATCCTGGAACAAGGTGTGGAGCGGATTGGTCCGGGCCATAGCGGTCGATCCGCAAGACCCGAGCACGGCCTACGCGGCGTCCGAGTCAGTTTTTAAGACGACGGACGGCGGCCAGACGTGGCACCCGGTAAGCCTTGGGGCTGCTTTCTTTAACACGCTTGCCGTCTCCGGAGATCTGGTGATCGCCGGAGCGATCAACGGCGTGTTGATCAGCCACGACGCCGGTGCGACCTGGGAGCCCTCAAGTGAGGGCCTGGAGCCGGCCCTCATAACAGCGCTCGCGGTCGATCGTAACAAACCCGCGGCTGTCTATTTGGGAACCGTCGCCAACGGCCTTTACTCACTCGTCTCCAAGCCCGAAGATCGGTTTACCTTCCCGGTTCTCGCCGAAAGCGACCAGACCAGCACGGGACTGGCGCTGGCTAACGCACAGGGGAGTCCGGTCACCTTCGAGCTGACGGCCCATGCTTGGGACGGCTCGGCTTGGCGTTCTGTTCCCGACCCGGACCACCGCGCTCTGGAAGGCTTTGAACAGCTTGCCCTCACAGGCGGCGAGCTTTTCGACCTCACACCCAGTTCGTCAGCGTCGGGCGGCGGATGGTTCCAGATGGAGACGACGGCGGATCTTGCGCCCGTCTTTGTCCTCGTCGGCAATAATCAGGCGGACGGTTCTTGTCCCGTGTCACGCCTCTCCAGGACGCTCTATTTCACGCGAATCTACCAGGGGAAATCGGCGTTCAAGGGTGCCGAGGCGGTAACGACCCTCCATATTGTGAATCCGAATGATCGCCCGCTCGATGTGCAGGCCAGTTTGATCGGGTCTGGCGGAGATGATCTGGCGCCAGCCAGATCGTACAGGATCGAGTCGCAAGGCGCTTTCTCGGCGAATATCGGAACAATGTTCGGCACCGATTTGGTCGTTCAGAACGGTATTGTCCGCGTCGACGTTCGATCGCACGACGGGCTCCCAGGCATTTCAGGTTTTGAATTGATCGTGCTTCCCGAGGCAAAGACTTCTGTCGCTCTGACCGCCCACGCCTCCCTGATCCTCGATTCAGCTTACTCCGCGCAGCTGTCCGCCGTCCCCGGCGCTATGACGAACCTCAAGCTTGTCAACGTCACCAATCAAAACCGGACGGTAAGGTTGGAGGCGACGGACGACGAGGGGCGACCGCTGGCTCCCCCGGTTGTTCTCGACATTCCCGCCGGTACTTCAATCGAGCGCGACGTCAGCGAGTTGTTCGCGTTCGGGACCGAACCTACTGTTGGATCGCTGAAGCTGACACCGGATGGCGCCGGCCTCTTGGGCGACGTCCTCTTTGGCGACTTTGTCCATTTAGAACGCGCCTCGGCGCTCCTGCTGGAGACCATGCTCTCGAGCCGCATGGTTTTCGCCCAAGTCGCCAACGGGATGGGTTACTACAGCGGCCTGGCCGTGTTTAATCCCGGGCAGCTGCCGGCGGACGTCACGGTTCAGGTGTTCACACCAGAAGGCAAGAGAACCGGCGAAACGAGCCTGAAGTTGGCCCCCGGCGGCCGGGTCTCGCGCCTGCTGACTGAAATCGTGCCCGCGACGGCAGGGCAAGTCGGCGGCTACATGATCGTGGAATCGAACCAGCCGATCGTCGCCCAGGAGCTATTCGCAAACGAGAAGCTGCTGGCAGCTGTCCCCGCCTCGGTCCGGCGGTGATTAAGACCCTCTGGGCCGTCGTGCCCAGACATTGTGGAGTGCGTCGGCTGCACTTTCTACGCGTTGTTCACCCCGAAGTCCAAGTAGCAAAGCTCAGAGGGTTGGTCGCGCTCTTTGCGACCAACCTTGGGCTTTGCTACTTGACCCCTCGGGGTGAAAAAATACGCAAACCGGCCTCGTTTTCTTCATGGATTTTATGGGGCGAGCGAAAATCTATGATCGCGGGTCTTCACCAAGCGCCGCAGACCGCGTGTGATCGGTCGGCGCCGCCGGTTCCCAACTCATTCTAAACGCATCACTTGAAGAAGGACGCGTCTGGGAGCCCGCTTCGGCATGCGCTTTGCAAGCACTCCCCAAACAACTGCCCGGCCGTCGGCTGGGCCCATCTACCAAAGCAACTGATCCGTAATCGGACCTTAGCCCGGGCGCTTCGCTCCGGAAAGGCAGGAACGCCGTGAGAAGTATAGACAGCCGTCGCCACTTGTTGGCTTGCTTGATCGTCCTCTCTTCGGTATCGACTTTCGATTGGGTGCGTGGCCAGGGTTGAGTGGCCGCACGTCAAGGTGCGCCCGTGATTGGCGCCATATGCACCGCAGGACAGATATCGGGGGAGACCGGGTTCGGGAATACGGTCCTGAGGCCCCTATCGCCCGAAGCCAGGTGGCAGGTTTCCACAGGTTACCGCTGGCAGAGGTCGTTCCGCCATTTTCGGGGCGACCACGAGGAGGCCAACCGAGTAGCAGAAGGCACCGAGGTGGAAAACAAACTCCATCTGTTTGATGTTGCGGTGAGCTACCAGGCCTCGCCACGGTGGAGCTTCACTGTCAGTGCCCCGTTTATGACAGTCGACCGCATTTCACACGGCCCGGGGACCGTGACCGGGAGCAGCGGGATCGGGGACATGTCGGTTGGAACTAGATTCTGGGTCTTCCGGCCGCCGACGGAGTCCCGTCAGAACATCCAGGTGGGATTCTTTGTCAAGCTGCCCACCGGTAATGCGAACGTGACAGACCAGGTCGGGGACAGTACCGTTGTCGTCGACCAGTCGATCCAATTGGGTGATTCGGGAACCGGGTTCTCATTGGACTATACGGCGTATAAGTCGATGGGACGATTCACTCTCTTCTCGTCGGGTGTTTACCTCTTCAATCCGAAGAACACCCACACACCAACCGGCTGGAATGAACTAACCCGGCCTCCCGGCTACCCGGGTTACTCTCGACCGGGCACCGCTTACTCCGTGGCCGATCAGTACCTCGTCCAGGCCGGCTTGGGTTTCGCTGTCCCGAAGCTCAACGGTCTGGCGCTTACCGGAACGGGGCGCATCGAGGGCGTCCCTGCCCGCGACATTATTGGCGGTGAGACCGGATTCCGTCGCCCCGGTTACGCCGTGGGAGTCGGACCGGGCGTGATGTTCTCACGCGAACACGACGTCTGGTCATTCGGCGTTCCTATCGCCGTCTACCGTAACAGGACGCGAAGTGTTTCCGATATCGAGCGGGGAACGCATGGCGATGCGGCCTTCGCTGATTACCTCATTCTGGTCGGCTATTCGCGCACGTTCTGATCGGGTTGCCTGTTCGGTTACCAGAACAGAATCAGGAAGATGATCTGAACCGAACAGGCAGCCAGCCAGAAATTCAGGTAAAGCCTCATTCTTCGCTGGGCGGACGAGAACCCGGCGTGGGCGACGTTGAGGTCTGCGTAGCGGTATGACCAGGCGGCCACAATCCCGGTATAGACGAGGCAGTTGATGAGGACCACGAGTACGTGAAAGCGCTGGCCCGAACGGGGTTCAACTGCATCTTTGGCGCTCGATTGTAGCCGGGCTATCGCCGGTTTGCCAGCATCTTGACACGTGTGAGCACGTGCTGTCCTCACCACGGCGCAATCACGGCTGTCGATCCGAATCCAAAGCGTGCCGAAAACCTGATACACTTTCCGCCAACTATTCAGCGAGGATTTAGGCATGCATACTTTGAAACTGCGAAACACGAGAATGTTTGTGACCGGGTGGGTGGTGGTCCTCCTGCTCCTGTCTCCTGTCACTGTCTGGGCGGCTCAGGACAAGCAGCTGGCCCGAGCCAAAAACGTAATTCTAATAATCGGCGATGCAGGCGGCATCGGGGCGCTTCACGCCGGGAGCCTCTATCACTACAACAAGCCGAACGGGCTGTTCATCTATACCCTGCCGCACATTGCGCTAATGGACACCTCCGCCGCCAACGCCTGGGTGACCGATTCGGCGGCTGGTATTACGGCGCTCGTCACGGGGCAGAAGACTAATAACGGGGTCCTCTCGCAGGCCGCCAACGCGGTGCGCGGATCTCAGGATGGGACGATACTGAAAACCATTCTGGAGTATGCCGAGGAGCGAGGGCTTTCGAGTGGAGTGATGACCAATGTACCGGCGACCGACGCCACCGCCGGCGGGTGCTATGCCCATGTCAATGATCGAGCCGACACCGCCGGGATAGTCAAGCAGTTGCTGGCGCCGCGGTCGGGCGACGGGGTGAATCTGCTCATCGGCGCGGGTCGCAAGAAGATCATGGACGCAGCGACCGCAGCAGGAATTGACCTGGGCGCCGAGCTCCAAAAGCGCGGTTACGGCTTTTTCGCAAAGCCGGAAGAGGCGCTCCAGTCCAGCGATCGTTTCGTCGCCCTATTTGACACCATGGACTTCGACCTGCCGCCGCTCGTGCATCATGCGATCGACAAGCTCTCCCAGAATCCTAAAGGCTACTTCCTGATGGTCGAATGTGACGTTCATACCGACAAGCTGAAACTCGGACTTGAGCATGTCGGCGTCCTCGACCGCATTGTCCGGCAGGTGGTCGAGCGCGTCGCCGATGATACCCTTGTGATCTTCACCGCCGATCATTCTTTTGACATTCGGATGCGGGGAGGAAAGCCAGGCGAGCCGCTCTTGCAGGGAGAGGAATCGGCCAGCGCGGGTACGCCGCCCAAGCCTTTCATTCGGGTTGATGACGGCCACACCGGGGAGCAGGTGCTGGTGGCGGCGAAAGGCCCAGGCGCGGAGCGGGTCCAGGGATTCATTCAGAACAGTGATCTTTTTGCCATCATGATGGCGGCCTACGGCTGGAAGCCGGACCC
>RPQK01000056.1 GCA_003819755.1 Acidobacteriota bacterium
CTTGTGTCCCTTGTGTCCCTTGGAACTCGGCGCGACGCAATGGCACCAGGTCTTAGCATCGTAATTCCCACCTGGAACGGGCTGGAGCTGTTGCGCGAGTGCCTGCCGTCCGTGCTGAAAGCCGCCGCCAGGTATCGCCACAGCACCCGAGCCTCAACCGAGATCATTGTTGTTGACGATGGGAGCCGCGACGAGACATTGTCGCGCCTACCGGCCGAATTTCCGGAAGTCTGCCTGGTCGTCCGGCCCGTCAATGGGGGCTTTGCCGTGGCGTGTAACGATGGCTTCGCCCGCTGCCGGTATCCCCTGATCGGCCTTCTTAACAATGACGTCTGGATCGACGAGAACTACTTCATTCACCAGGCTGCACACTTCGATGATCCCGACGTGTTTGCGGTGACAGCTCGGGTTTTCGGTTGGGATGAGCCGGTGTTCATGACCGGCGGGCGATACGGCCGCTTCAGGCGCGGTTTCTGGAGTGTCTACTTCAATTACGATGTCCACCCCGACAAAGCCCGCGAGTGGATCGAGCAGCGGCGTCTGCTGTCTGCCTATGCGATCGGTGGATTCTCGACGTACCGGCGGGACAGGCTGATCGAGCTGGGCGGATTTAACGCGCTCCTGTCACCTTTTCACTGGGAGGACGTGGATCTTGCCTATCGCGGATGGCGCCGCGGTTGGGACGTCCGTTACGAGCCACGAAGTGTCGCCTACCACAAAGTGAGCGCGACGATAGACCGAAACTTCAAGAAAAGGCACGTCGACGCCGTTTCCTTTCGTAATCGCCTCCTCTTCCATTGGGTGAATCTCCATTCCCCCACCTTCCTCGTCCGACACATCCTGATGCTCGCGGTCATGTTCATGACCCGGGTCCTCGTGTTGGATTTCGATTTCTACCGGGCGCTGTTTCAGGCACTGACCAGGCTCGGCGAGGTGCGGCAGCTGCGCCGGCAAGAGAAAGCCAAGGCGGTCCGTTCAGACGCGGACGTGGCTCGGCTTCTGAAACGCTTCTATCGGGAAGCGCCCATTCGGGTGTTCTGGGAGAGAGGACCACAAATTTCACCAGAAGAGGAACCGCTCTCGGTGCGCCCCCACGCTGAAAGGACCGGAAGGACCTGAAGGACAACACTTAATCCCAAAGCCTAAATGTCTGTATAATCGTCGCATTGAACCAGATCTCAGCAGTCATCATCTGCTGTAACGAAGAGGCCAAGATCGAAGGAGCGCTCAAGAGCCTCCAGGGAATCGCAGATGAGACCGTTATCGTGGACTCCGGCAGTCACGACCGAACCATCGATATTTGCAGACACTACACGGACCGAATTTTCCAGAAGCACTGGGAGGGTTACCGTCGGCAGAAACAATACGCGACCGACCAGGCGCGGTACGACTGGACACTGAGCCTGGATGCGGACGAGGTTGTGAGTCCGGAGTTGCATTCAGAACTCACCCAGTGGAGGTGCGCCCCGCCGGAACACCACGCGGGCTACTTCCTGCCGAGAAAGACCTACTTTATGGGGAGATGGATCGAACACACGAGCTGGTACCCCGACTGGCAACTGCGGCTGTTCCGCCGTTCAGCCGGCCGGTGGGAAGGGGGGCACGTCCACGAGTCCTTTAAGGTCTCCGGGACGGCCGGCAGGCTACGTGGACATCTCTATCACTACACTTATTCGAACCTGTCTGAGTTTGTGCAGCAGTTGGACAACTTTTCCAGTCTGGCCGCTGCGGATCTTTTCGACCGTGGGGTACACGCCCGCCTGTTCCACATCGTCGCCAATCCTCCACTTGTCTTCCTCAAGAACTACATCTTGAGGCGAGGTTTCAGGGACGGAGCCCAGGGTTTGGTCGTTTCCATCCTGTCCTCCGCCTCGACTCTTTTCAAGTACCTCAAACTGTGGGAATTACAGCATCGCCAGCGGGAGAAGGGAAAGCAGTGAAACGGCTAGCGATCCTCTATATAGACACCGAACATTTCTGGCGGGGAGGTCAGGAGCAGCTCTTCTCCCTCATGAAGGGAATGAAGGAACGGAGCCATACCGTCTGCCTGGCCGCTCCCCAGGACGCACCTCTCGCTCAGCGGGTGCGCCAGCTCGGGATCACCACTTACGCCTTTGAACAGCGCAACGAACTGAGCCCAGGCGCCCTATGGCGTCTGAGAAGGATCCTCCGCCTCAGGCATTTTGACGTCATCCACTTCAATACTCCCCGTGCTATCGTCGCCGGCAGCCTGGTGGCCAAACTCGAGGGAGTGAAAGTCCGGATTTCTTCACGCCGCGTGAACTTCCCGCTGAAGTCCAGGTTCAGCCGCCTTAAATACAATCTGCTCCTGGAAGCGATCATCACGGTGTCGGACACGATCCGTGAGACCCTGCTCGCCGGCGGAGTCGAACCGTCGCTGGTCCGCGTTATTTACGAGGGAGTCGACCTGCACTGGATCGACCGGCAAGAACCGCCCAGCGAACGACTCGGAAACGGCAATCTGGTCGTCGGGACGGTGGCCCATTTCAGTCAAGAAAAGGGCCATGAGACGCTGCTCAAAGCAGCAGCTTCGCTCTCCTCCCGGTTCAAGAACGTGACCTACCTCCTTGTCGGTGAGGGCGAGCTACGGGCCCGGCTGCATCGACTGACCGAGCAGTTGAGGCTGAACTCACACGTCAACTTCACTGGGTTCCGATCAGACTGCGAAGCCCTGATGAAGCATTTCGACGTTTTTTGCCTACCTTCCCGTTCCGAGGGACTCAGCTCCGCAATCCTTGCAGCGATGGCGAACCGCCTGCCGGTAGTGGCGACGAACGTGGGAGGAATTCCTGAGCTCGTGATCAACGGCGAGACCGGCCTGCTGGTCGAGCCGGACAACCCGTCTGAGCTGGCCGGAGCACTTTCCCGACTGCTTGACTCCCGGGAACTGAGGTCCCAACTGGGCCAGGAAGGCCGCAGAAGAATTGAAGCCCACTTCACTCTTCAGCAAAAGCTCGACCAAACCGAGACACTCTACGCGCAGTTGCTCGGATCGAACCATTCCGAGTAAACTTTTTCGTTACCATAACCGAAAGGAAGCGACGTGAAGGGAATAATCCTGGCTGGAGGCTTGGGAACTCGGCTGCGGCCGCTGACGAATGTCACCAACAAGCACCTGCTGCCGGTCTATAACAAACCCATGATTTACTACCCTCTCGGGACGCTGGTTGAGGCGGGGATTCGAGAAATCATGGTGGTGACGGGCGGAAACAACGCGGGCGATTTCCTGCGCCTGTTGCGTAATGGGAAGGAGTTCGGCTTAAGCCATCTTCACTACGCTTACCAGGAAGGCGAGGGGGGAATAGCCCAAGCACTTTCGCTGGCCGAATCTTTCGTCGACGACGATCTCCTCTGCGTCGTACTGGGAGACAACATCATTGAAGATTCGATTCGCCCTTACGTTGAGAGATTTAAAGAGCAGGGGCGGGGCGCCAAGATCCTGTTGAAGGAAGTACCCGACCCTCAGCGATTTGGAGTAGCTGAGCTGGGACCGAACGGCAATGTTCTGCGCATCATCGAGAAACCAGCCGTTCCACCTTCATCCTACGCTGTCACCGGCTTCTATATGTACGACTCTCGCGTTTTCGAGATCATCCATACCCTTAAGCCGTCCAAGCGGGGCGAGTTGGAGATCACCGACGTCAACAACGGATACATTGAGTCGGGTTCGATGACGTACGACATCTTGCCGGGCTGGTGGACGGACGCCGGGACGATTGAATCGCTGCTTCGCGCCACAAACCTCGTCGCCCGCAAGTGCCGGGGCAGTGGGATTGAGGACTGACGGGCGGTGACAGGGTGACAGGGTGACAGGGTGACAAGGTGACAGGCGCTACTAGTTCCAAACTGGCTGTTTTGTTACTCTTCTAACCACGACCAATGCCTATGAAACTCTTCGTGACCGGCGGTGCCGGATTCATCGGATCCAATTTCGTTCGGCTGATGCTGACCCGGCCTGATGTGGAGATTCTGAATTTCGATGCCCTCACTTACGCGGGTAATCTCGAGAACCTCAAAGACGTCGAAAGCCACTCGCGCTATCGCTTTGTCAAAGCGGATATTACGGACGCCGAGAAGGTCAACGGCTGCCTGGCCGCCGGGTTTGACGCCATTGTCAACTTCGCCGCCGAGACCCATGTAGACCGGAGTATCGTCGATTCCTCGGCATTCGTGAGGGCAAATGTCCTCGGCGTCCAGGTGCTTCTCGAGGCCGCTCGCGCGCATCACGTCGGCCGCTTCGTCCAGGTTTCGACCGATGAAGTTTACGGCTCCCTGGGCGCATCCGGCCTGTTTACCGAGCAGAGCCCGCTGGCACCGAACAGCCCATATGCGGCCAGCAAGGCAGGAGCGGATTTGCTCGTACGAGCCTATTCCAAAACCTACGGTTTAGACGCCGTCATTACTCGCTGCAGCAACAACTACGGTCCGTACCAGTTCCCCGAGAAACTGATACCGGTCATGATTCTCAATGCAATGGAGGACCGTCGTCTGCCGGTCTATGGAGATGGTTTATATACACGCGACTGGATCCATGTAGAGGACCATTGCCGCGCGATAGAAATGGCACTTCGGGCAGGCCGGCCGGGCAGCGTCTACAATATCGGCAGCAACCAGGAGCTGAGGAACATAGATCTGGTGAAGCGGATTCTCGACATCCTCGGCAAACCTCACCACTTGATCGAACACGTACCCGACCGCCCAGGGCATGACCGCCGTTACGCCATCGATGCCAATGTCATTAGGCGAGAGCTCGGTTGGGCTCCGCAGATGGCGTTCGGAACGGCCTTAAGGCAGACGGTCGAGTGGTATCAGGCGAACCCCGAGTGGGTGTCACGAGTGCGTTCGGGGGCCTACAAACGGTATTACGAGTAAGAGGGGCTATGCGAATCGCGATGACGGGAACCACCGGGATGCTGGGGCAGGTGCTTTGCCCGCTGCTGTCGCGCCACCACGACATTCAACCGCTTCCAATCGACCGGCTCGACATTACTTCGCTGGAAGACACGCGCTGGCAGATCGCCCAGGCACGACCCGACTGGGTCGTCCACGTGGCGGCCTTCACGCAGGTGGATGAGGCTGAAACCAAGCCTCTCGAGGCCTATCGCATCAACGCGGTCGGCACCAGGAATGTGGCAATAGCCGCTCAGGAAGCAGGTGCCGGAGTAGTCTATTTCAGCACCGACTACGTTTTCAACGGACGCAAGAAGGAGCCCTACCGGGAATGGGACGCGCCCAATCCGATCAATCATTACGGGCAATCAAAGCTGGCGGGCGAAATCTACGTCCAGACTCTGTGCCCCAAACACCTGATCATCCGAACCAGCTGGCTCTTTGGGCCGGGGGGCATCAACTTCGTTGAGAAGATCCTGCAGAGGGCGGCGCAGAATCAGCGGATTCAAGTCGTCGACGACCAGAGGGGGTCGCCCACTTTCACTCTCGATCTGGCGGACATGACACTGAAGCTGCTGGAACGGGGAAGCCAGGGTATCTACCACGTCACCAACCTGGGGAGTTGCACGTGGCATGAGTTCGCCCGCGAGATCGTTTCTCGCAGAAATCTTGAGACAACCGTCGTGCCGGTCAACAGCTCGGCTTTTTCGGCCCCCGCAGTGCGCCCCGAATACTCTGTCCTGGACAACTATATGCTTAAGTGCGAAGGTATACCTTTGCTCCCTCCCTGGCAGGACGCCGTGGCCCGGTATCTGCGGTCGACGGGCGACGGCCCACGATGAAACAACTGGTTGCGAAGAACCGAAAAGCATTCCACGAATACGAGATCGTGGAAACCTATGAGGCTGGAATCGTCCTCCAGGGGACCGAGGTGAAGTCGGTCCGCGAGGGCAGAGTCAACCTCAAAGACAGTTACGCCCTGGTGAAGGAGGGCGAACTGTGGCTTCAGAACTGCCACATCAGCCCTTACCCGCAGGGCAACATTTACAATCATGAACCCATGCGTCCCCGCAAGCTGCTCCTCCACAAGCGACAGATCAGCAAACTGACCGGAGATACCACCCGGAAAGGTATGACGCTGGTTCCGTTGTCTCTCTACTTCCTGGAGGGGCGAGTCAAAGTGGAAATCGCCGTCGCGCGCGGGAAAAAGGCCTACGACAAGCGGGAAAGCGAACGTCGGAAAGACGTCGAGCGCGACATCCAGATGGAAATCAAGCGCCGCGGGCGGTAGTTGTTCGCTGTACGTCCGGTCGATGAGCGGAAAAACCATCGAAGTGCCAATCATCAATCATCAATCAATCCGGACCGGGGCGGCTTGCGGGGGCGGGGGGAGACCACCCGCGGCATCCAAATAGGCGGCCGTCACGGCGTAGGAAGTTACGGGAAGCGTGATGATCACGCCCACGCCGAGCAGCATGAGCCCCAGGATGTTGATCAGGCCGAGCAGGATGCCAAACAACACAAACCCGAAGTAATCGCGCGACACCAACTTCCTGCTGGCCTCCATTGCCTGCCAGAAGTCGTCACCCCGGTGGACCATGAAGTGGAACGTGAACATGTACATGGACAGGATCACGATTCCCGGGATGATGAAGAAGATCAGGCCCACCAGCGAAAACAGGGCAATCAGGATGGAGCCGAACAGGGCCGGCAGGAAATAGTTGCCGAAACCCGAGAAGAAGTCGTAGGCATCCCACTTCCCTCGCTCCGCCTTCCGTACTCCGGTGAGCGCAAGGCCGGCCGCAATCGGTCCAATGATAATGGCCAAAGTACCGAGCAAAACGGTCGCGACTAAGCCGACCAAGAGACTGACGCCGGGGTCTCGGACAAAACAATCCCAGCCACGATTAATCCAGGCTCCCATCTGCACTTTTACGGGTCGTTCGCGGGTTATCACTTGACTCATATACCGTTTCCCGGTTTCTCTGTTCCCCACTCATTCCGTACGAAGCAGCCTCACCGATTGTTCCACCAATGCCACGATCGTGCAATCGGGTTACGAGGCGCACACCACCACGGACGGACACGGACAAGCTAGACGGCGCCTGTCCGTGTTCGTCCGTGGTGGTCCATGCCTATAATAAACAAATGTCCTCTCCGTTGCGCTCGTTTGTCCAGTACGCGCCGCTCGAGCGTAAGCGCCGACTGCTCTCTGAAAAAGCGCCCGACTGGAAGGCCCGTATAAAGGCGCTCGCCACCCCGCCGCTTGTCGAATTCGAGGTGACTAAAGCCCGCGCCTGCTATGCGGCCGACCCCGATCCTTCCCGCTTGCGAGACGGGCTGATGCTGGTGACTGGAAACGACACGCCGGTGAGTGCCGTCGGAATGGACGATCTGGTGCGGCTCCACGCCACTCTGGAGCCGGCCGCATCGACGCTTCGCAGCGTGCCGGCTCCCCGGATCTTGGCAGGTCATGAGCCGCTCGAAGCCGCAGCCGTGCCGAGGGCCCTCGCTCGCTTCTTTGAGTGGACAGCGAGTGATGCTTTTGGCGAAATGCACCCGGTCGAACAGATGAGTCTCTGCCAGGTGAGACTCTGCGAGATATGGCCGTTTGAGGCAGGTTCGGGAGTCACGGCCGACCTCTTTGCCCTGTTGGTGCTTTACCGGAAAACAGGTCTGCTGCCGCTCTTCGCTCCTGCCGATATCGAAGTGTTCCGGGAGGCGCTTTCCGACGCTTTCCGCTTCGTGACGAAGGCGTTGGTTGATCTTAACCGGGCGGGGTGCGAAAGGGCTTGCGACGAACTCCTGGGGCAGGTGTAGGGTGTTCGAATTACCGGTGAGTCGCGGCGTTCTCGAGTCTCGGCTGAACGAGGCACGCAAACGCCGCGAGTGCGGACTACTCTTCCATCTCCGAGGTCATCACATTCTCATCACTGCCTTTGACTTCGTTTTCCTTATACATGTATTTAATCTGCTGCTTGGGGATAAGCAGGTTCGGCTCAGCCTCACGGTTCACCTTGATACAGGCGCGGTCGTACCACTCTATGACACCACGAATAAGTTCACCGTCAGCCAGCTTGATCACCATGGGTGTCTTGCTGGACATCTGTTTTAAGTAATAGTACTGTTCCGCGTTGGTCTGTTCCGGGGGGACCCGTTTCCGCTGGGCATTACCGCCGCCGCCGAATTTAGACGGCTGTTGTTGCTGCTCCCGTAAATCAGATAGAGAAGGTCGGATTAATTTCCTATTCACCATAGTTCCCCAGTCGAACCATATTCCACTAACCCGTTGTCTGAGGCGGGCAGGTCTAACAAAGCTCGAGAACAAACGTGTTGGGTGGAGATAGCCTAACATCAGGCTCCCAGTTTTGACAAGGGGAAAGGGCCTGTCTATACTATTGGGCACGACCATGCGTTTCCTCTCCCTGATTTTGGCATTTCTCTTGCTTTTCCCGGCGGTTTGCGCTCAACCACAACAGCAACAGCAGGAGCCCCGAAAAGGCCGCAAACCGGTCCTCATCCGGGAAGATCCGAATGAGACGAAGATCGATGAGCAGGAAGTCGTCATACAGCCCAATTCCAGGCTCTCAGCCGAGAATCTGCACGTGGGCGATTTCTATTTTCGGCGGGATAACTACAAAGCGGCGGCGGAACGCTATCGAGAGGCGATTAAGTACAACCGCAGGTCGGTAGAAGCCTACGAGAAGCTGGCCCGAAGTCTGGAAAAGCAGAAACTGCTGGCCGACGCGATTGGCGTGTGCGAGGAGTTCATTGCCGCGAACCCGTCTTCGAAGGAAATCTCCCGCTTCCGTGACCGAGCGGAAGACATGAGATCGAAGCTGGAAAAGTAGGGCACAGTCCCACCACCGAATTGACGATTTACGATTGACGATTAAGAAAAACCAGTGACCGGCGTATCAATCGTCAATCGTCAATTGTCGGGCCCTCGTCGTCCACCAGAAAATCCTCTTCGTCGGCCTCTTCCAGCTGGCAGTTCCGGCAGCACCCCTGATCGAGCTCGAAGTTCAGGCAGCACTTCAGTCGCCCGCACATGCCTGACAACCGGTTCGGGTTCATTCCCAGGTCCAGGGACTTCGCCGTCTTCACGCTGACCGACCTCATCTGCTTGAGAAAACGGGAAGAACAGCTCTGCCCCATTCCGCAGCATCCCATTCCGCCTATGAGTTTCGCCTCATCCCGGGCCCCGATCTGGCGCATTTCGATCCGAGTTCTCAGCTCCCTGGCCAGGTCCTTGACCAGCTCCCGGAAATCGATCCGGCGATTGGCCGTGAAATAGAAAACGACCCGGCTTCCGTCGAAAATGTATTCGACGGTGGAGAGCTTCATCGGGAGTTTCCGTGCCTTGATTCGTTTTCGGCAAAGGCGGTAGGCAACTTCTTCCTTGTCTTTCTTCTTCTCGTAAAGGTAAAGGTCACGCTCGGTGGCTTTGCGCAGGACCTTCGGGAGCTTCCCGTCAGCGGGGGCCCCGTCCAGACTCCGTCCGTCGAGGACGACTGCCACTTCCACCCCGCGATCCGTAGCAATCAGGCAACGATCGCCGACCCGGAACCCTGACTCGCTTGAGAAGCAAACCCCAGGCGTTGGGCTATTGTCGAGCTTAACGGTAAGAATCTCGGCCATACTGCGCACCCTGTTCCGCTCGCAGCCAGAGTGTCTCAAAAGACATCAGCGGGCTGACGTAATGATCGACGTCCCAGTAGGACTGGCCGATATGGTAAAGAAGATTGCGGATTACGTCCAGAGTCAGTTGGCGCGAAAGCCTCTCGAGCGTCTCGCGCCTGTCGATATTGATCAGCCGGTCAGGGGTGCCGATCAGAAGAAAGTACAGGTCTTCGGCCAGGCCGTGCAGCAGCTCCAGGTGCTCCTTGGCCCGGTCACGACTCTTGAGATCCGCCTTTAGTGGAGGGGATTCTGCCCGCTTGAAGACCTCCTGGAATGACTTCGTCGCCTGCCAGGCGGTCAGGACATCGAGCATGACGTCCCGGTTCCGCACTACGCTTTCGATATCGAGCGACAACGCTTTCCCGATACTCCCGTCGGCAAAAGCGGCTCGAAGCTCGCTGGCCTCCCGCTGGTCGGTTTTCTCCAGGCAGGAGCTGATCTCCCCCCGCGTCAAAGATCGAAAACTGAAGGTTTGACAGCGCGAGCGGATCGTCGAGAGGAGCCGTTGCGGGAAAGCGGTGACAAGGATCAGGTGAGAGGTGGAAGGCGGTTCTTCCAGTGTCTTGAGCAGGGAGTTCGCCGCCTCCTCGGTCATTTTCTCCGCCTGGTCAACCACGAAAACCTTGGCCCGGCCTTCAAAAGGCCGGTAATGGGCCTCACGGCTTAATTCCCGCATGGCATCAATCTTTATGTGATTGTTCTCAGGGACAAAGAGCGTTATGTCCGGGTGATTCCCGGCCTCGGCCTTCACGCAGGAACTGCAAGAGCCGCAGATGTCGTTGGAAGTCGGCTGGCGACAGTTCACGAGAGCGGCCAAAGCCAGGGCCGCCGAGCGCTTCCCTATCCCGTCCGGCCCGGAAAAAATGGCCGCAGGCGGCAACGGATTGCGCCGAAGCAGGCCCAGCAGCTGTTCGTTGCCAATGAGGTTCGAAAGACGCATGTGATAAAGGCAGACACGGGCGAAAAGCAGGGGCGAAGGGGCGAAGGGGAGAAGGGGAGAAGGGAAAAGCAGGAAATCGAGTTCCTTGTCTACTTTCCCTTCGCCCCTTCGTCCCTTCGCCCCTTCGCCCCTGCTTTTCCGTGTCAGTCCAAGATTGCCCTCTCCTTCAGGACTCCCAGCAGTTCCTGGAAGATCTCATCGGGCGAGCCCGAGGCGTCCAGCAGAAGCACGCGCCACGGCTCACGGGCGGACAAAAGCCGATAGCCTTCTCTCACTCTCCGGTGGAAGTCGAGCTCTTCCGATTCGAACCGTCCCCACACTTCCGCCTCGCCCGCATCTCGCGCTCTCGCCCTTTTCAGCGCGATTTCGACATCGAGGTCGAAGATGACCGTGAGATCGGGCATCGGCAGCTCAAGAGCCTCCGCCAGACGGTCAATCACCGGGAACCCCAAGCCACGCGCATGCCCCTGATAAGCCAAAGTCGCGTGATGGTACCGGTCGCTGAATACGTGACAGCCAGACGCCAAGCCCGGCTCAACGACCTGTTTGAGATGCTGGAAGCGGTCTGCAAGATAGAGGAGAAGCTCCGCCGTCGGTTCGCGGAGCGGCCCGTCTCGGTGAAGGAGGATCTTGCGGACCTCCAGACCGAACTCGGTCCCGCCCGGTTCGCGCGTCGTCAGAAAACGAACGCCTCTTTTCTTCAGCTCGGCTTCGAGGCGGCTCAGTTGTAACGTCTTCCCCGATCCCTCGACTCCCTCGAAGGTGATGAACTTCCCCGTCTTCACTCTCACTCCAGCACGTGAAAAAGACCCGCCTATACTACCATAGCGCGTTGGTATACTTAGGGCGTGGTCGACATCGGTGCAAACCTCGAAAAGGTGCGGAAAGAAATTACGCAGGCTGCGGTGGAATGTGATCGAGACCCGGCTTCTGTTTTACTCCTGGCTGTTTCCAAGACGTTCGGCCCGGAAGAAGTCGATCAGGCTTGCCGCCTCAGCCAGCGGTTGTTCGGTGAAAACCGGGTGCAAGAGGCGGAAACCAAGATCCCCGTCGTAAGGTCTGACGGTCTAGAATGGCATCTGATCGGCCACCTTCAGTCGAATAAGGCACGACGCGCCGTCCAGCTCTTTGACGTCATCCAAACAGTCGACACTTCGAAGGTCGCGAGTCTGCTGGACAGGAACGCCGGGGAGCTCGGCAAGCGCCTTCCGGTCTTTATAGAAGTTAACGTCGGCGAGGAATCTCAGAAGGCGGGAGTACCTCCTGCGGAGCTGACGGCGCTGGTCGGCACTGTGCGGGGCTTGAGCCACCTTGAACTGCGCGGGCTCATGGCGATTCCGCCCTGGAGTGAAGACCCGGAAATGTCCCGCCCTTACTTCCGGCGGCTGGCGGCACTCCTGCGGGAAGTTAACAGGTCTCTGGACACGCCCCTGCGGGAGTTGTCCATGGGCATGAGCCATGATTTCAAAGTCGCCATCCAGGAAGGCTCGACGCTCGTGCGCGTCGGAACGGCGATCTTCGGAAAGAGAAAGGCCTAGCACGGCCGGAGAAAGGACCTCAAGGATCTCAAGGACCTCAAGGACCTCAACGACCTCAACGACCTCAATGTCCTTGAGGTCGTTGAGGTCCTTGAGGTCCTTGAGGTCCTTGAGGTCCTTTCAAGCCTCATGACCAACCAACTGCGCATCACCACCCAAGGCGATTACAGCTGCCTTCAGGTTCGCCTCCAGCCGCGGGCCAGCCGCAATGAGCTGGCCGGTGTCGTCGAAAACAGCCTCAAGGTCCGGCTCACCTCCCCGCCTGTCGAGGATCGCGCCAACCGCCAATTGGTTGAGTTCCTGGCCGATCTGCTCGACCTTCCACGCCGGGATGTCGTTCTTCTTCACGGCCAGAAATCACGGGCCAAGACAATTGGGGTCAAGGGAATTTCCACCGAAGATTTAGCCCGCCGACTCCACAACATTTTGTATAATTAGACTCCAACGAAACAATAAGTTGGGGCCAACGAGGACACGCGCTCCCGCGAATGTCACACCCCCGTACTAGGATAAGGCCCACACTTTTCGCCCTCTAACCCATGAGGGCAGTCAATGGTGAGAATGCAGGGGAGGTAGGAATGAAGAAATTGGCAAAGAAGCCCGAGCCCTCGCAAGGACTGAAGGTCAGACGTCACTTCTGCGCCGACGGTGTTCATCCGTTCAACAAGGTGCAGTGGGAAACCCGGACTGCCGAAATCAAGGATTGGAAAACCGGGAAGGTGACTTTCCGGCAGGAGGATATTGAGTTTCCGTCGTTCTGGTCCCAAAGAGCTACGGACATCGTTGCCAGCAAGTACTTTAGAGGCCACATCGGCACCAATGGACGAGAGCGCAGTGTCCGCCAGCTGATCAGCCGGATTGTGGATACCATCACGGACTGGGGCCGCAAACTCAACTACTTCCCTGCGCCCGACGACGCCGAGACGTTCAACCACGAGCTGAGCTATCTCCTGCTCCACCAGCGAGCCGCCTTCAATTCACCCGTACAGTTCAACGTCGGGATCAAGAAGAACCCGCAATGCTCCGCCTGTTTCATCAACTCGGTCGATGACAACATGGATTCGATCATGAAACTGGCTAAGACCGAGGCCATGATCTTCAAAGGAGGATCGGGGTCCGGCGTCAACCTGTCCCACATCCGGTCTTCGGCTGAAGCGCTCTCGGTGGGCGGCCTTGCTTCGGGCCCGGTTTCATTCATGAGGGGCTACGACAGTTTCGCCGGGGCCATCAAGTCGGGCGGGGCCACCCGCCGAGCGGCCAAAATGGTTATCCTCAACGCCGAGCACCCGGACATCAAGGAATACATCTGGTGTAAGGCGAAGGAGGAGAAGAAAGCCCAACAGTTGATCCAGCTGGGTTACGACGACTCAATCGACGGTGAGGCTTATCGGAGTGTCCAGTTCCAGAACGCCAATAACAGTGTCAGCGTGACCGACGATTTCATGCAGGCTGTCGCGCGGGACGGGGAGTGGCAGACCCGCAAGGTGACGACGGGAGAGCCCGCCGAAAGCTATAGAGCCCGCGACATGATGAAGTGGATAGCCGAGGCGACCTGGGCGTGTGGAGACCCCGGGCTTCAGTTCTCCACAACCATAAACGACTGGCACACTTGCCCCAATTCCGGCCCCATCAACGCCTGCAACCCCTGCTCCGAATACGTCTTTCTGGACAACTCGGCCTGCAATCTCGCCTCGCTGAACCTGATGAAGTTCGTGGATGACGAGGGGCACCTGGACATCGAAAGCTTCAAGCACGCCGTCAGCATCGTGATCCTGGCGCAGGAGATCATCGTGGACAGTTCCACGTACCCGACTCCGGAGATCACGAAAAACAGTCACGAGTACCGGACGCTGGGGCTCGGATATGCCAATCTCGGTGCGCTCCTGATGGCCCGAGGGCTTCCCTACGACAGCGACAAGGCGCGGTCCCTGGCGGCTGGCATTTCGGCCCTCATGACTGGCCAGGCCTACCTGACGAGCAGCCAGATCGCCGAGAGAATGGGACCTTACGAAGGCTACGAAAAGAACCGCCTGCCGATGGCCCGGGTCATGCATAAACACCGGGACGCCCTCTCTCGGATCGATTCGGCCCTGGTCCCCATGGACTTGCTGCACGCTGCCATCGAAGCCTGGGACCAAGCCATACTCAACGGCTCGGATCACGGGTACCGGAACGCCCATGTCAGCCTGCTGGCTCCGACCGGGACCATCGCTTTCATGATGGACTGCGACACAACCGGAATCGAGCCGGAGTTCTCGCTCGTCAAGACGAAAAAGCTGGTGGGAGGCGGGACTCTCAAGATAGTCAACAACACCATTCCCCGCGCTCTTAAACGGTTGGGCTATACCGAAGAGCAGATGAGGGACATCACCAAGTACGTGGAATCCGAAGAGACGATCGAGGGAGCACCCCATCTGAAGGACGAGCATCTGCCGGTGTTCGACTGCGCCGATAGGACGGCCCGGGGACAGCGGGCCATTCACTACCTGGGCCACATCAAGATGTGCGGCGCCGTGCAGCCGTTCCTCTCCGGAGCAATATCGAAGACCATCAACCTGCCCGCGGAGGCGACCGTTGACGACATCATGGAGGCTTATATCCAGGGCTGGAAGCACGGGATGAAGTCGGTCTCCATTTACCGAGATGGATGCAAGCTCGTTCAGCCTTTGTCCAACAAGGAGCGCGCGGCTCAGGCGGCAGGAGTCCCCATTCACCGGAACATGCCCAAGGATCACGGCGCCTACCAGCATGAATTCCGGATTCGCGGATTCAAAGGGTTCCTGACCATGGGGCTCTTCCCCGAAGACAAGGAACTGGGAGAGATCTTCATCAACTTCGCGAAACAGGGATCGACGCTGCAGGGCATGGCGATGGCCTGGGCGATTGCGATCTCGATGGGGCTGCAGAGAGGCGTGCCGCTTGAAGATTATGTGAGGATGTTCTCCCACATGAGCTTTGAGCCGGCCGGCTACACCGACAACCAGCAAATCCCGTTTGCGACTTCGATCCCGGACTATGTGGTTCGCTACCTGGCCACACGCTTCCTCGCGCCTGACGCGCAGGAAGCGCTTGGTATTCATCAGCGGAAGCAGAACGGGAACGGATCCGTCCAGAATGGAGTCCAGGTGAGTTTTGCGGAGTCGGCCAAGCCGGTGAAGGGCAGCGCGACCCAGCGCCTGCTGTCGGACAGCAGTCAAGGGGAAGCTCCCACCTGCTCCTGCGGGAATCTCATGCAGCGCAACGGCAAATGCCACGTCTGCACCGTGTGCGGGAACACGTCGGGGTGCAGCTAGGAATTCCTAGTTAAAAAAGGACCTCAAGGACCTCAAAGACCTCAAGGACGATGACTCGCTCTAGTCCTTGAGGTCCTTGAGGTCTTTGAGGTCCGTTTTAAACTTCACCGCTCCCCACATTTTTGTCATTCGGGCCACCCGGTTTTCCAATCCTGTAGCTTCTCTTGTATATTCTCCTGATGGGCGAGAAAAGCAGCAGTGAAGTGCGTCGGCTCGCGACTTTTCTGGAGATCAGCCAGACACTGTCGGGGACCATCAACCTGAAACAGTCGCTGCACCAAGTCCTGGAAAGCCTGGAGCGCTTCCATGGCGTGATCCGAGGGGCCGTCACAATCCTGGACGAGGAGACCTCGGAGCTTCACATTGAAGCGTCCAACGGATTAAGCGCCAAGGGCCAGCAAGTTCACTACCAACTGGGAGAAGGCATCACCGGGCGTGTGGTCGAAAGCGGAAAACTGATCGTTGTCCCTCAGGTCAGCCGAGAGCCCATGTTCCTGAACCGGGCGGGCCGGAGAAAAGCGACCGAGCAGGACGAGACTACATTCATCTGCGTCCCGATCATCGTGAACCGGAAACCCGTCGGAGCGGTTGGAGTCGACCTCGCCTTCAAGAAGGACCGCGACTATGATCGCGAACTGAAGTTCTTTGGAATCGTCGCCTCCATGATGGCTCAGGCCATCAAAGTCCATCGGCTGATCGAAAGTGATCGACGCCGGCTCATGGAGGAGAACATCCACCTGCGCGAGGAGCTACGCGAACGATACGACTTTTCGAGCATCATCGGCAGCAGCGGCCCGATGAAGAGCGTCTACGAGCAGGTCAGCCAGGTCGCGCGTACCAATACGACGGTGCTCATCCGCGGCGAATCCGGAACCGGGAAGGAGTTGATCGCTCACGCGATTCACTACAATTCACTGCGCGCCGGCAAGCCGTTCATCAAAATCAGCTGCGCCGCCCTGCCCGACACGCTTATTGAATCCGAGCTCTTTGGATACGAGAAGGGGGCGTTTACCGGCGCCCAGGCGCGCAAGAAAGGCCGTTTCGAGCTGGCTGAAGGCGGGAGTCTCTTCCTGGACGAGATCGGAGATCTCGACCTGCAGACCCAGGTGAAGCTCCTCCGCGTCATGCAGGAGCGTGAATTCGAGAGACTGGGCGGCACCGAGACCATCAAGGTGAACGTTCGCGTCATAGCGGCAACGAACAAGGATCTCGAGAAGGCCATCACGGCCGCCTCCTTCCGGGAGGACCTGTACTACCGGCTCAACGTCTTCGCTATCTTCGTGCCGCCGTTGCGTGAGCGAAAACCTGACATCTTGCTGCTCGCCGATCACTTCCTGGAAAAATTCTCGACCGAACACAACAAGAACATCAAAAGGATCTCGACCCCGGCCATTGACATGCTGATGTCCTATCACTGGCCCGGCAACGTGCGGGAACTGGAAAACACGATCGAGCGGGCCGTCCTGGTGTGCGAAGGACAGGTTGTTCATGGGCACCACCTTCCGCCGACACTGCAAACGGCGGAGGCGTCTGGAACGACCGTGCGAATGTCGCTTGAGGAATCGGTCGCCGGCTTCGAAAAGGACCTGATCCAGGACGCGCTCAAGAGTGCCCGCGGGAATCGTGCCAAGGCGGCCCGGCTGCTCTCGACCACGGAGCGCATAATCGGCTACAAGATCGGGAAGTATGCGATAGACTGCCGAAGGTTTCGGGCGTAGGGATTCGCCCGGGTAAGAGACCTCAAGGACCTCAAAGACCTCAAGGACAGAGTCCGGCGCTCAAGTCCTTGAGGTCTTTGGGGTCCTTGGGGTCCTTGAGGTCTTTGGGGTCCTTGAGGTCTTTGGGGTCCTTGAGGTCTTTGGGGTCCTTGAGGTCCTTTTTGCTACCCCAGCACCTCCCACTTGATCGGCACCTTCTTGAGCGCGTATCCGAGCTCGCGCGTGTAGTCGCCGTGGCCGGTCATCCAATGGAAACCCGCCATGTTGCGCGCAACCAGGCCCGAATCGCAAGTGTACCGGACATCGATCTGGGAGCGACAGATATCCATGGTGGGATTTTCGGCGACCTTGGCACGGAGTCCCACCCAGCGTTCCGCCTTGAAGTCGGGGATGATGTTGGTAACCTCCTGCCCGATCTTCATGGCCACTTTCGGCGCCGCCCCGTAGTCGGACTCGAAATGAGTCATGATGCGGGCCGGATCGAGCGTTTGGCCGTCGTTCTTGCGGGGCGCGGTGCAATGAGCGAGGGTAATCAGACCGTCGTGAGGGTAGGTCGGATCATTAAGAAAAACGGGTTTGCCGGAGATATTGGCCAGCAGCATGCCCGACGGGATGACAACGAAATCCGATTCGCAGAAGGCAAGGTAGCCGGCGTCATTCAGCAGGCTGAGAGTAAGGCACGCGGTGGTTTTCGAGATGGGCATGATCGTACCCATGCAAGAGTTCACGGTGATCGCGCGCGCTTCTGCCCGTTTCATGAGGCCCGCAAACACCTGTTCCAGAAGAAAAGCATTGTGGAC
>RPQK01000057.1 GCA_003819755.1 Acidobacteriota bacterium
CCAGAGTCCGGCAGCCGACCCCCGGGGTCGGCCTGAACCGGCGAGCTGCAACCATCGTTTTCGCCGGGCTCCCAGCCCGGCTGCCGGACTCTGGAGAGTCCGGCCACAATAAAAGCCCCGTTCCCCACGGCTGGTTGCACCGACTTCGCCCTGGCCACCGGGCAAAAAAGTAAATGACATTGGGCGGGACGCCTGCGCTCCCAGGGGACGCCCCCACTCTCGATTCTTATTTGAGCGCTTCTGGGGTATCCATTTAACCGGAGTATGTCAGCATTTTGCGCCGAGGCTCTGCCATATGGAGTCCTTCTGCCGCGGCACTCCATATGAAGCCCCGCTCCGGCGCAAGATTTAAATGGATACCCATACCCCTTTGGGGTGGAACATCAGGTTTAGTCCTGCCCTCGCGTTGACAGGCTTACGCCCCGGCCCCCACGATCCCCCTTCGCCGCTCGGCCAGATCTTGCTCGATCTCGCGCAGGTGCGCTTCGTCGAGCGGGTAGAAGCGAACGACGATGATCAGCAGCAGAGCGGCGACGGCTGGGAAGACACTGATCAGAAGGCGAATACCAAAAAGAGCCTGAGCCGTCTGTGCCACGTTGGCCGTGTACCCGAAGAGCATGAGCAGCCAGCCGGTCAGAGCGCCGGCAACGCCCGTCCCGAATTTCATGGAGAGAGTGCCGGCGGAGAAGACAAGGCCGGTGGCCCTCCGGCTGGTTTTCCACTCCGAATAGTCCGCGGCATCGGCCAGCATCGCAAAGAAGAGGGTGATAACCGGGCCGGTCGCCAACTCAGTGATGGTGCTCAGAGCGAAAATAATCGCCACGTCGGTTGGGCGCGCCAGGAAAAGGAGAGCACTGGACACGACCGCGACCGCGAGGCAGTAAATCATCGCCGATTTCTTGCCAAACCGATCAGTTAACGGTCGCGTGAGAGCAGCGCCGGCCATGGCGGCGAGCAGCCCGAGAATCATGAACGGCGGCGCCAGGCTCATATCGTTCAAAAAGTACTTGAAGTAGAAGAGCGTCACCCCTTGCTTCAGGGTCGTGAATGTGACCCAGAGAATCCCGATTCCGAACAGCATGAGCCAGGGCCTGTTCCGAATCAGGTCCTTGGAGTCTTCAAGTATCGAGGAATTTTCCGAGACCGCCGGCTGAACCCGCTCGCGGGTGGTCAGGAAAGTGATGACGAACAGAACAACACTCAGGGCGGCAAACAGCGTCATGGTCAGCCGGTAGCCCTTGATGTCATTGCCGCCCCCGAAAAACGCGACCAGATAGATGTTGAAGCCCTGGGTGATGAGTCCGCCCAGAAACGCGAATATGAAACGGTACGACGAGAGGCTTGTGCGTTCCGCCGGATCCGCGGAAATGACGCCAGTCAGAGCCGAATAGGGAATGTTGTTCGCGGTGTAGACGAGGATCAAGCCGCTGTAAGTGGCGTAGGCGTAAATCAGCTTGCTCGAGTAGTCGAGATCCGGCGTGGTGAAGGTCAAGACGGTCATCACGCCAAAAGGGAGTGCCGTCCAAAGCACCCACGGGCGGAATCTGCCCCACCTCGTTCTCGTTCGGTCTGCGATCAGGCCCATGATGTAATCGGTTATCCCGTCCCAGTAGCGGCAGACGAGCAGCAGGGTCCCGACGGCTGCGGCGGACAGGCCAAAGACATCGGTGTAGAAAATAGGCAGGAAGACCATCATGGTCCGCCATACGAGGTTGGCGGCGGTGTCACCCAGCCCGTAGCCGATTTTTTCAGTGACCGATATTTTCTGCGTTTGCGCGACTTGTGTGCTCAATCGTTTCTCCTCACCTTACTCCACGAGGCCGCTCTGCATGACCTTCGCAAACCATTTTGCCGACGATTTTGGGATTCTTTTTCCCGTTGCATAATCCACGTAGTGCAGTCCGAAACGCATGGCGAAGCCGAGCGCCCACTCGAAGTTGTCCATGAAGGACCAGGCGAAATAGCCGCGCAGTTTGACTCCTTCTTCGATCGCCCGGTGGGCCTCGCCGAGGTATGCTCGCAGGAACTCGATTCTGGCCGGGTCGTGAACCTTCCCCTCCACGACGACGTCGTTTGAGGAGCAGCCGTTTTCTGTGAGGATGATTTCCGGCTGGGCGTACCGATCCGAGATCCAGAGGAGAAGCTTGCGACACCCCCACGGCACCATTGACCAGCCCATGCTCGTTTTTGCCCAGTTTGGATCGGCGCTTAGTTTGACGTCCTGGTCCTCAACCAGCCCTCCGTTGTCGTAGGGGTTACCGCGAACGGCTTCACCCGGAGCCGCGTGGGCGGCGTACAGGGTGGTGTAGTGATTGAGGCCGAAGAAGTCACAAGACCGATGGATGCGTCGAACGTCCTCTTGAGAAAAACGGGGCAAACGTTCCCCAACCCGCTCCCTCATGACCGCCGGGTAGTCGCCCCGGTAGAGTGGATCCGCAAACCAGCCGAGAAAGAACAGTCTTGCCCGCTCGGCGGCGTCGCGGTCGCGCGGGGTATCGGTAAGCGGCTCGCGCCAGTCGCAGTTGTTCGACATGCCAATCCGGCCCTTCTGGCCCGGCTGGTACCTGGTGTGGTACAGCTCGGCCGCCTGGCCGTGAGCCCGTAGCAGGTTGTGGGCGACCACGTAAGGTTCAGAAGTGGATACGCGGCCCGGAGCGAAAGTGCCGAAGCCGTAGCCCAGGATGGAGACAACCCAGGGTTCATTCAAAGTGATCCAATTCTTTACTCGGTCTCCCAGATGCTTGAAGCAAAGCTCGGCATAGCGGGCGAAGAAGTCGGCGATTTTCGGGTTGAGCCACCCGTCATGCTCGAGCGCGAGGGCCAGCGGAAGGTCCCAGTGGTACAGGGTCACCCAGGGGGTGATGCCGTTATCCAGCAGCTCGTCCACGAGTGAGGAGTAGAACCGGATTCCTTCGAGATTCTCTTTGCCGTATCCGAGAGGCTGCACGCGCGGCCATGAGATCGAGAACCGATAATTCTTCAGGCCCATTTCCCGCATGAGCCGGACGTCTTCCTTGTATCGGTGAAAGTGATCAGAGGTCAGGTCCCCGGTCTCGCCGTTGCGGGTTTTCTCAGGAGTGTGCGAGAAGGCATCCCAGATGGACAGGCCCTTGCCTCCCTCCATCCAGCCGCCTTCAATCTGATAGCTCGACGTCGCCGTTCCCCAGGAAAAATCGGCCGGGAACCGAACTGACCGGGCCTTGGCTTCCGACATGGACTGGTTCTCCTACTGGCCAACCGCAGTCACCGGGGACAGACACGGACGCACACGGGCGAATCCCGCGCTCCCGGCGAGATTCGTCCGCGTCCGTCCGCGGCTCTGCCCCAAGTCGGCGAAACAGCGTGACGCGGAAAATATTGAGTCTAGCGGGAAACACCGGGAAGGAAAAGAAGCACGAGGGAAGGCGGGAAAAGGGGAAACAAAAAGGGCGGCTCGCGGGCCGCCCCTTTGTTTTCCATCTCTGCGTACGCTTGACGATTAATCGTCTCTAATTAAGCTAAGTATACCCCTGCGGCTCGGTGCGTGGCTAGTCAGACTCGTCTGTTTGTTTTGCCGGTCTGCGTCCTACAACATCTATTTGGGCAGGTACGCCCGCCGGGCCTTGACGGCATAGCCCGGCTGGCGTACTTTGACACGCACTGATCGAAACAGCGGGCTGGGATCCTTCGAGTAATAGCCGAGGGAGTAAATGGTCCTCAGCTCTCTGGCAACCTGGGTGTAGTACTCGTCCGCTTGCTCCAGTGCGGCTAAATTGAATGAGGAGCCGCCGGTGGACTGAGAGGCACGGACGAGAATATCCCGGAGGACGCGGTAGACTCCGGGCAAATCTTGACCGACTTCGTCTGCATTAGCGGGGATGGCACGCACCACCTTCGAAATTTCATGGTCGATCTCGACATCGGAGAGATTTTTAACCAGCAGGACAGGAATGGTTTTCTGAAGCTCAACCGGAAAGCGATCCTGGGCAGCGTCCAGCGAATCGACAATAGCTACACTCAGATACTGGCTATCCGGTGTGGGACTCCGTTCTCGGAAGCGCAAAACCGAGTCGCAGAACGGCTTACTTTCTTCGATCGCCAGGTTTATCTTCTCTCTTGAAAGCTCGCAGGGCAGGATGTTGATCAGTTTTCGGCGATACTGGTTCTGATAGAGAGAGACCCGGCAAGATTTTGGCAGTCGTTCGACCAGACGATGCGCCACCCGTTTTATCAGTGGCTCCGAGACGCGAGTGTCCGCGCAAAGGACCAGCGAAACACACGACGCCCACTCAAGATTATCCTGCAGCACTCGCAGCTGATCATCGGCTGTATCGACCAGCAGAGCGTAGATCACCGCGTCGTTCTTGTAGACGGAAACGTTCATTCGATGGTAGTTCGCCTGGCTCCCGTTGTCGCAGGCATCGGTGAGAATAACGAGAGCCTTTCGGTCTTTCACATCCTTGAGCAGGTCGTCGAGTGCATAGATGATCGAATCGTAGAGCCGAGTCGTGCTGCTGGGAGTATTCCCGACGCGCTTAACGGCTGCGGCCAGGCGGGCCCGGTCCGAAGTAAAACCTTCCACTAGTTTTGCCGAATCGCCCACCTCCACGACTGCAATCTGATCGTCCGGTGAAAGTTGGTCGAAAAAACGGATGGCGGCAGCTCGCAGCAATTCGATTTTAGAAACCGTGCTGGCGCTGACGTCGATCAGGAGGGCCAAGTGAAAGGGGCTTGTGGTGGGGCGGAAAATAGCGAGCTCCTGCTCGGTCGTGTCCTCCGTAACCGTAAAATCCTCCGCCTTCAGGTCGGTCACCGCCCGCCCGTCCGGCCCGTCCACCGTCGCGTTGACGAGAACGAGGTTGACTGCGACTTTGATGGTCTTGTCGCTTTTGACCTGTGCGCTGCCTGGCGCGCCCAGAAACAGGGCAAGCAGACCAGGGAACAGCATTGCTCCCCACCGATCCGGCTTCCAGAATCCCATCATCCCTTTCCCCGATGGTCGGTTCCTAGAATGTGCGCGGATCATTATAGACAATGGCCTACTCTTTAGACGGTGGACACGAGCGAAATTTTCAAAATTACGTTCACTCCGCGGTCTTCTTGCGGTATAAGCCCCTTCGGGCAGTGCCTACGCGGGAGGGAGGGGAGATGAGCAGCGGAAAGCCGGCCGGGAAGGTTCAGAAGCGTGAGGTTGAATGCCCGGTGCACGGTATTCACTACGACCCGGAAGTGACGCCTGAATGCGTTCTCTGTCTGAAGTATTCCCAGCCGGAACGCACCGGTGGAAGACGCAAAGGAGGCGTTTGGCTGCTGGTCCTGTTGGCGGCGGTGGTTGGCTTCCTGTTCTATCGATCAGTCGGTCCCTATCTGAGCGGGAGGACGACCCCGACGAGTAGCGGGGCAGTGGACAAGCCCCAAGAACCGTTTTCCTGGTTTATGTCCCCAGCCGTTATGGACCCTTCTCCCTACAAGGCACAGATCACGACGATCGAGTCGATCCTTTATAAGAAGTCACCCGTCTCGAGCGGCGATATAGGCGTCCTTGAGCGCACCGGCCAGGAACTGAGTGAGCAAATCGGCAAGGACGCCGGCGCAATCGCGCCGCAGGTTTCGTCGGACCTGATGTTCTGGGTGGCGGCACTGGGTTCCGAGGAGGAGTCAGGTTACGCTCTTCCTGATCTCAGTCGGGCGCGCGCGGAGTGGGAGAAGCTTCGCGAGCATCACTTCGAGCGCAAGCCTTGGTTCCAAGCAGTTGGAGGAAAGGAGACCTCTTTGGCTCAGCGGCCTCGTCCTCCAGAGGCGGATCCCGAAGTGGTCCGAGGCTTGAGAGAATCGGCAAGAGCGATTGTGAGACTGATCGACGAGGGCCGACGCGAGTGCGAACGCCTGGGTGAGATTGTTGGAGAAGCCGATCGCGAGGCGCCAAAGAAGATCGCCGAGTGGCGACAGTGGAGCCAGCAGTGGGAGGGGCGGGTACGGCAGGCAGCCGCAACGCTTTCGCCCGGTGCGCGGCGGTCGGCCCATCCTGACGTCTCGATGGCGAATCAG
This sequence comes from Acidobacteriota bacterium, assembly GCA_003819755.1. Taxonomy (GTDB): domain Bacteria; phylum Acidobacteriota; class UBA6911; order RPQK01; family RPQK01; genus RPQK01. The sequence continues at coordinate 6,028 of RPQK01000057.1, forward strand.
AGCCTGGAATTCGCTGTGCACAGTCTCCGGCTCGTGCCCAACGCGGCCAACGATTTTGGAGTGCCGTTCTACTCGGAACGAGAGCGGCGATTCAACGAAGCCCTGGCCCACGTCCAAACCGCCGAGGATTATCTGGCGAGAGTGAAGTAACAAGGACGAACACGGACGCCGCGTAAATTTTCCCTGACGTTCGCTTGCAGACTTTCTACGGCTCTTATCCTGCAACAACTTACGCTAATCGGACGATCTGGCAAGCCGCTTGCTTTCGTTTCCCGCCGGAGGATGTCATGACGACGCGTATGCCTTTGTTTGGAGTTTCGTTACTCGTCTGGATTCTCGCCGTGCTGCCGGTTATCACGGGAGACCAGGTGATCGCACAGACAAAAGTCTCACCAGGATTTAACCTCTTCAGCCCCGAGCAGGATGTGGAGATCGGACGCCAGTCTGCGGCCGAAGTTGAGAAGCAACTGCCGCTGCTCAATGACCGCGGCCTCCAGAACTACGTGAGCGACATCGGACAGCGTCTCGCTGCCGGCGCTCCGGGGCCGAAGTTTCCGTATCAATTTAAAGTGGTCAATGTCTCCGACGTAAACGCCTTTGCCCTCCCCGGGGGCTTCATGTACATCAATCGAGGACTGGTTGATTCCGCACATGACGAGGCGGAACTGGCCGGAGTCATGGCGCACGAGATGTCCCACGTCGCCTTGCGTCACGGAACCAACCAGGCGTCGAAGGCCTACCTGGCTCAGGCAGGATTGGGCGTTCTTGGCGGCGTGTTGGGTAATGGCACGACCGGCCAGATCATGGGCGCGATCGGGGGATTCGGGTTGAATACCCTGTTCCTCAAGTTCGGCCGGGACGACGAGGAACAGGCCGATGTACTCGGGGCCCAAATAATGGCGAGCGCCGGGTATGACCCGATGGCTATGTCGCGCATGTTTGAAACCTTGCGCCAGCAGGCCGGCCGTGACCCGAGCAAGTTCGAGCAGTTTTTCAGCAGCCACCCGGCGCCTAAGAACCGGGCGGAGCGGATCCAAAAAGAAGCAAGCATGCTCGGTTCCGTCGAGCGGCGAGGTCCCGTTGGGGATTTCAACCGTATTCAAGCGCGGCTGGAGGGCATGCCTCCCGCTCCGTCGATGCAGCAACTGGTCCAACGCGGCCCTGCTCCCGGCGGACAGACCCGAGGCGGGAACGGGCAGCCGGTGAGGGTGAGTATCGAGCGCCCGTCGAGCCGAATGAAGACGTTCGAAAACCGGGATGGGTTCTTCCAAATACGATACCCGGAGAACTGGAGAGCTTACGAGTCAAAGAGCGGATATGGTGCGACGCTGGCGCCTGAAGGCGGGATCGTGGATGCCGGAAACGGCCAGCCCAGTATTGTCTACGGGGTTATCGTGAATCATTACGTCCCGTTCCAGGGTCGGTCCGGAAACAACGTCTCACTGGAAGATGCGACCGATGATCTGATTGAGCAGATCAGCCGCAGCAACCCCAACCTGCAGGTCGCCTCCGGTTCCAAGCGTCAAAGTTCGGCAGGTGGCAAGCGAACGCTGGGAGCAACACTGAGTGGCGAGTCCCCTGTAACCGGACAGGAGGAACGAGTCACGCTCCAAACTCAGGAACTTCCGGATGGTCACATCATCTACGCTTTGTTTATTGCTCCGGGTCGTTACTACGACGACATGAGCCAGGTGATGAGTGCCATGATAGGCAGCCTGAGGGTGGACGAGCACGCTGATCATCAGCGCGCGGAGTAGGGCTGCCCCAATCCTGTCAATCCCGTTAATCCTGTCTAAAGACTTTTTCGACCGGATTAACAGGATTGACAGGATTGGGATCTTTGCCTTGCCACGAATTCCGTCTTTCCAGCTCCTGCTCGATGTCTCGCAGGATCACGGCTTTGGCCTTGCCCCATTTCGGGGCGATCAGATCTTGATCCGGCGCCCACCCGTAAAGCCTCTGCACCACAATGTGGGGAGAGAGGCGCTCCAGAAAATTGCACACGAAGCAGATCCACTCGGGATAACTGAAGGTCCAGAACGGATCGGCCAGGTATTCCCGACCAAGCGCAGTGTGCTTGACCACGTGCAAGTGATGAATTTTCAAAAAGTCTATCGGCTGACTGTTCAAGTAGTCGGGATAGCTCAGCATCTGCTCCCGGGTTTCCCATGGAAAGCCGAGAATCACATGCGTGCAGATCGGTAGCCCTCGCTTCCTGGTCCGCCTGACCGCGTCCTCGAAACACGAACGATCATGTCCGCGGTTGAGTCTCGCCAGGGTGGAATCGTAGATCGACTCAAGACCGTACTCAAGAGTGATGAAATGTGTTTGGGCCAGGTCCTGCAGCATTTCGAGCTTTTCATCCTCCACGCAGTCGGCCCGCGTTCCTATTGAAAGGCCGACCACTCGCTCGTCGGCTTCCAGCGATCTGACGAAGAGCCGGCGCAGCAGGTCAACCGGCCCATAGGTGTTCGTGTAGTGCTGCCAGTAGACCAGGAACTTCTCGGCCTGATACCGGTTGGAGAGAAATGCTATTCCCTTCTGAACCTGGTCCTCAACGGAATGCCTCGCGCTGACTCCAGTCGCCCGGAAGCTGTCGTTGTTGCAGTAGGTACAGCCCCCTCGGGCCACAGAACCATCCCGATTCGGGCAGGTGAAACCCCCGTCGACTGAAACCTTGTAGACACGCCCGCCGAACTTGTTCCTGAGCCACGGTCCATAGGCGGTGTAGCGTGCGGGCATGGGATCATTCTAACGCAGCGGGGAGCAACGAAAAGGACCCCGGGACCTCAAGGACCTCAAGGACGAAGATCGCGGTTGTCCTTGAGGTCCTTGAGGTCCCTGGGGTCTTGGGGGTCCTTTCCGCGCATCAGCAGCAAAAACTCCCGGTTGCCTTTTTGCCCGGCAATCGGGGACGGGGTCTCGCCCAGAATCTCAAACCCCTCTTTGAGCGCGAACGCTTTCACTCGTTCCAGAATCTCGACTTGAAGCTCGGGCGACTGGATGATCCCCCCGGGCCCCACTTCCCCCCGTTCCGCCTCAAACTGGGGTTTGACGAGGGCGACGATCAGGGCCGGGGCGAAAGGACGAAGGGCCGGCAGAACCTTGGTCAGGGAGATGAACGACAGGTCGAGGGTGATCAGGTCGAGCCGTTCGCCGACGTCTTCCGGCTTTAGATACCGCACGTTGAACTGATCGTGGATGACAATGCGCGGGTCCTGGCGAAGGCGCCAATCCAGCTGTCCCTTCCCGACGTCGAAGGCGTGCACCCGGCGAGCTCCGTGCTGGAGCAGGCAGTCTGTAAAGCCACCGGTGGAGGCCCCGAGATCGGCGCAAACGAACCCTTCTACGGAAAGGCGGAATTCCCGGAGTGCGCCCTCCAGTTTGAGCCCGCCTCTTGAGGCGTAGGAAAGGCCGGCATCCTTGATTCGAATCTCCGCCGCGGGGTCAACCCGCTCTCCTGCGGTCGAGGCCCGTTGCCCGCCGATCAGAACCCGTCCGCTCAGGACGAGAGCTAAGGCTTCTTTACGATCTTGAGCAACCCCTTTTTGGACGAGGAGGTCGTCGAGCCTCGCTTTCGCCATCGGCGCTCCTTAAGGAACTGGGTAATTCGGTTGTACAACCCGTCGACATCGAGGCCGTACTTGGCCATGAGAAGGGAAGCGGAGCCGTGGGGGATGAGAATATCCGGCAACCCGATACGAAGGCAGATATTCCCATGGATGCGGTTCTTTTCGAGCACCTCCCAGCACGCACTCGCGAAACCGCCCAGTTCGCTCGCCTCCTCGATAAAGACCAGAAAGCGGAACTGTCTTGCGGTCTGGCACAAAAGCTCCTGATCGAGTGGCTTGACGAAACGGGCATTGATGACCTGGACCAGGTGCCCGTCCCGGGCGAGGAGATCGGCAGCCTGGAGGCTGGGATGGACCATTGAGCCGATTGCGATGATGGCAAAGTCGGTGCCTTCCCGCAGGATCTCGCCCCTGCCGACCGGGAGGCAGCGCGGCTCCGGGTCCATCGGGACTCCTACGGCCTCGCCTCTGGGGTAGCGCACCGCGGCGGGGTGTGGATAGTCGATGGCCGTCTTCAGCATGTGCTGCAGCTCGTTTTCGTCCTTGGGCGCCATAATGGCCATGTTGGGGACGCAGCGCAGGTAAGCGTAATCGAGCAGACCGTGATGCGTAGGGCCGTCGTTTCCTGCCAGACCGCCCCGGTCCAGGCAAAACGTCACGGGCAGATCCATCAGACAGGTATCGTGGATAACCTGGTCGTAAGCTCGCTGGAGAAAAGTCGAGTAGATGGCGCAGACCGGTTTGTATCCCTCGGCAGCCAGCCCGGCGGCGAATGTCACGGCGTGCTGTTCGGCAATTCCAACATCAAAAAAACGCTCGGGGAAAGCCGTTGCGAATTTGTCGAGCCCGGTCCCCGGCGCCATTGCCGCGGTGATAGCTACAATCTTCTCGTCGTTCTGAGCCATTCGGACGATCGTTTGACCGAAAACCGACGTGTACGTGGGGGTTTTCGCCGGTGTGCCGACGAAGGTCGCGGTGCTCGGGTCAAACGCGCTTGGACCGTGCCACTTCACCTGGTCCTTCTCGGCCGCCGCAAACCCTTTGCCTTTGGTCGTCATAACATGGACGAGGATCGGCCCCTTCCTCTTCTTTACCTCTCTGAATTCGTCGATCAGTGCCACTACATCGTGACCGTTATAGGGACCGCAGTATTGAAATCCCAATTCCTCGAGCAGGAGGCCAGGAATGGCGTATATCTTTAAAGCGTCGACAATTTCCTTGGTGGTGCGGAACAAACGATCGCCAACGGCCGGGATATGGTGCAGGAAGGACTCGATGTCTTTCTTGACTCGCTGATAGGCCTGCCCGGCCACTATCCGCTTCAAATAGCCGGCCAGAGCCCCGACGTTCGGCGATATCGACATTTCATTGTCGTTCAGCACGATGATCAAATCGCGCTTGTCGTACCCCGCCAGGTTGAGCCCCTCCAGAGCCATGCCGCCGGTCAACCCGGCGTCTCCGATGACCGCGACTACACGAAAGTCCTCCTTCTTGAGGTCGCGCGCGGTCGCGAGACCGAGAGCCGCCGAGATGGAGGTACAAGCGTGCCCCGCGTTGAAAGTGTCGTAAGGACTTTCTTCGCGCCGGAGAAATGGGGACAGTCCCCCGTATTGGCGAATCGTATGGAAACGGTCACGTCGGCCAGTCAGGATCTTATGGGCGTAAGCCTGATGGCCGACATCAAAGATCAGCTTGTCGTGCGGAGTATCAAAGGCATAGTGCAACGCCAGGCAGAGCTCGACAGTCCCGAGACTGGCGCCTAGATGTCCGCCAGTCTTACTGACGCAGTTGATGATATGGGCCCGAATCTCCTCCGCAACCACGCTCAGTTGTTCCACTGGCAGTTTGCGGAGATCCTCGGGACTGTTGATATTGCTCAAATAGCGATAGTTCATCGCGACTTTTCTCCCCAGCCTTTCACGGTTAAACCCGCCTGATCGAAATGAATTGAGCCAGCGCCTTCAAAGCGTCGGCCCGTTCTCCAAGAAAATTGAGCTCCTGGACGGCTTCAGCGACCAATCGGGCGGCAACACTTTTGCTCTCCTCAAGACCGTACATCGCCGGGTACGTGGCTTTTCCCTCCGCCCGGTCTTTCCCCGCCGTCTTACCGAGTTCGCTCGAAGAGGCGTCCTCATCCAGGATGTCGTCAACCACCTGAAAAGCAAGCCCAATTCGAGTCCCGAAACGTCCCAGTCCGGCCCGTACCTCGGTCTCTGCTTCGCAAAGCAGAGCCGCCGAGTCGACTGAGGCTCGAATGAGAGCGCCGGTTTTCGCGGAATGAATGTAGTTCAGCTCATCCGCGGTGAATTGCTTTCCCTGTGTTATGAGATCGACAACCTGGCCTCCCACCATTCCACACGATGTCCCTATCGCTTCCGCAATCCGGCAAATCACTCTTAAGGTAATTTCGGCCGATTGGCCCGGAGACGGGATTTCAGCCAGGACCTGGAAAGCCAGGGTGAGCAAAGCGTCTCCGGCCAGGATCGCAATGGCCTCTCCATACTTCTTGTGCGCCGTGAGCTGGCCCCGCCGGTAGTCGTCGTTGTCCATCGCCGGCAGATCATCATGAATCAACGAGTAGGTGTGGATCATCTCCAGGGCGCAGGCGAGCAGGCTCAGACGCCGCAGGTCGCCGCCCAGCGCTTCGCCGGTGGCAAGCGCCAGAATCGGGCGCAGGCGTTTGCCGCCGGCAAAGACACTGTAACGCATCGCCTCGTGGACTATCTCCGGATAAGCATCGGCCCTGGGCAGCAGTTCGTCCAGCCGCGCGTCAACAATCTCCTTCTGCTGACGCATGTATTGCTCGATCCTGAAGGGGGTTGGTTGATTTGTGTGCATAGCAAGGGACACAACGGACACAAGGGACACAAGGGACACCAGGGACTCGAAATCGCCAATGTCCCTTCTGTCCCTTGGGACTTAATCAGTTCTCCGGCACCTTGAATGGTTGCTCGACCAGCTTTCCTTCCTTGTTTTTTATCAGGATCTCGACTTTACGCTCCGCCTCGGACAGCTTGTCGTTGCAGAAACGGGAGATGTTCATTCCTTCCTCGAAGAGCTGTAAAGCCTGCTCCAGCGGGAGTTCTCCTTTTTCCAGCTGGCCGACAATCGCTTCGAGTCGTGATAGGGCGTTCTCAAAATCCTTGTATTCCATCCTACGACTCCTTCCTGGCCTTGAACTCCCCTTTGGCCACTCGGACCCTGAGCCGCTCGTTATCGCTCAGGCCTTCGGGATCGCGCACGACTGCCCCGCCTTCGGTCGTCACAATCGCGTAGCCTCTCTCAAGGACTGCCAGGGGCGAATACGCGTTTAGCTGCTCAGTTCGGCTCGTGACCCGATTCCGCAACGCCAGCAGTCGCGCCTGCATTTGCCGGGACAAGTCGCGTTCTCCGGTCGTAACCCTTTGGCGAAGCGGTCCCAGACGAGAAGGCAAGCCGCGCAACAGTCGGCCGGTCAGGTCATCCAGCTTCTGCAGGTAGAAACGTAGACGGCTTTGAGCGTCGACAAAGGCCCGGTTCTGCGCCAGCGCCTGAAGCCGGTGGCGCTTCTCTCGAAGAAGGGACCGCACCGCCTGCGTCGCGCGGCCCGCCCACGAATCTACTCGCTTGCACAGTTCATCCCGAGCGGCGGAAACAATTTCGGCGGCAGCCGAGGGGGTCGGAGCACGCAGGTCCGCGACGAAGTCCGCAATCGTGTAGTCAATTTCGTGTCCGACTGCCGAGATGATCGGCAGCCGCGATGCAAAGATCGCCCGGGCGACGACCTCTTCGTTAAAGGCCCAGAGATCTTCGAGCGACCCGCCGCCGCGTCCCACGATAATCACGTCGATGTCGGTTCTCGTATTCAGGTACTGGATGCCGCGTGCGACCTCTTCGGCAGCTCCCGCACCCTGCACTCGCGCTGGAAAAATCAGGACATCGACCGTGTTGTTGCGACGATTCAGAATGCGAAGAATGTCTTGAATCGCCGCACCCGACGGTGAGGTGACGATTCCGATCTTTCGAGGCAGAAGCGGCAGAGGCTTCTTGCGCGCCGGGTCAAAAAGGCCCTGCCCCTGAAGCTTGACCTTGAGCTGCTCAAAAGCAACTTGAAGGGCGCCGCGGCCGGACGGCTCCATCAGTTCGACGACCAGCTGGAACTCCCCTCGAGGCGGGTACACGGACACGGACCCGCGGGCGATCACATCCATGCCGTCTTCGGGCTGGAACTTCAGGTAGCGGTTCTGCATGCGGAAGCAGACTGCTTTGATCTGGGCGTCTCCGTCTTTGAGGGTGAAGTAGATGTGGCCGGAGGGAGGTATGCGGAGGTTACTGATTTCTCCCTTGACCCAGAGATCCCTGAACCGGACTTCGAGTTCACGCTTGACCTCGTTGACCAGCTGCGAAACAGACAGGATGCGCCGTTCCTCAAAAAGTCGAAGTTCCTGTTGTTGCATCGGTTTGGCTCGGAGCCTTTCGAAGGTGCGATTATATCGTAATCCCCCGGCGTCCTCAGCACTTACTTTACATCGCAAAGAACTCGGAGGTACAGAGCAAAATTCACTTTACATAGACCGGATTGCTGATGATCCAGGGCTTGCCTTCGAGATCACCGGGAGGGTCGGGAAGATGGACTTCCACTCGGTAAAACCCCGGCTCCATTGCTTTGGCGACCAGGCGCGTACCTGTCTCCATCTGTCTGACCTTGCCGTTATGTATCAAGTGAAATACCGCCCGGCGAGGCGCTTGTGCTACCAGGCCGGCACCGGGGCGGACGGTGGAGCCCATCGGTCTTGGCTGGCCCTCCTCGATAGCATGGAACGAGAACCCGTTGGGGTCTGCAATCTTCTCGAAGGCGACGTAAGCCGAACCGGCGACCAGGCTCGCCAGTATGCTGTCGCTTGTCACAGCTTCTCCGTAACGGAGTATAACGTGTGTGGTAACAGCGGTCAGGCTTTCCGGGTACGGGTCCGCCATCAGGGCCCAAAGACGTTTTCCAGCTGTCGTCTGCAGCACGAGGCCGATGTTCTGGTGGGCGTCGCTCCCGCCGATGCCGGTCAAATGCCGGTTCCTCAGTTCCTGGTCCCAAGTCCGCAGGTAGGAAGGGTCAACCGCCCAGAGCTTGAAAAAGTACAACTCAGGATGCAGGAGTCGGTGGTAGAAGAAACTGACCCGGTTGAACCAGGAGTCCTTTAATATCGCGCTTTGATGGAGGTTGAAAATCTCCAAGCCCTTGGCATGCGCCGCGACTGGGCGGTCGTCTCCCGATTGGAAGCAGATGGCACGATCCCCGGTGCAGAGCATTTCACCGGCCCCGCCTTGGCGCTCGTCCCAGCCGTAGATAGTGACGATGTCAGGGTCGATCACCTGCTGAAACAGAGAGTGGGGTTTTGGATGCTCCGTGATGAAAAGGTAGCGGTATCCACACTTCTTGGCGGCCTCTATGATTTCCGGGTAAGTGCCGAGGCTGTGACCGCCGGCTGCGCTATGGATGTGTATCCCGCCGCGAATGTCCTGAAAAGGCGGCTTCGGAATATCGACGAGCGGAAGTGAAGCCAGGTACCGGTGAAGCCGGGCGGTCCGGTACAGCGAGAGAACGAACGGAAGCTGAAACAGTAACAGGAGCAGCAAGACGAAGAGCAGAAGCCGTTTCCGCCGAGTCATCGGCTGCCATTATAAAGAAAAAGGACCTCAAGGACCTCAAAGACCTCAAGGACCAAAAAGGACTGGAAGGGTGGTCTTTTGTCCTTGACGTCCTTGAGGTAGCTGGGGTCCTTTCATGGCGCGCTGGCGCGCCATGGGTTAGAATGGCCGAATGGCATGGTTCAAGAGAGAGCGGACTCCCCTGCAGATGCCGCCGGAAGAGGAAAGGCGGGTCCGGACTGAGGGGCTCTTCGCCAAATGCGAGGATTGCAAGAACATCATCTGGAAGAAAGAGCTCGAAAGTAATTGCCAGGTGTGTCCGAAGTGCGGGTACCATTTTCGAATCAATGCTCGCCAACGCCTCGCCCTTCTCCTCGACGAGGCCACATGCCGCGAGTTCGACGGACACCTCCGTTCCTCCGACCCGCTTCAGTTCACCGACCGGAAGAACTATCGCGAACGCTTGGACCAGGCCGCGCAGGCCACCGGGCTGAATGAAGCCGTGGTGAATGGCGAGGGGACGCTCGAGGGCCACCCGGTCGTCTGTGCATGCATGGAGTACGAGTTCATCGGCGGCAGCATGGGTTCGGTCGTCGGCGAAAAGATTACGCGGGCGATCGAGCGAAGTCTGGAGACCGGTCATTCCCTGATCATCGTTTCTGCCAGCGGTGGCGCCCGCATGATGGAGGGCGTCCTTTCGCTGATGCAGATGGCCAAAATCAGCGCGGCTCTTGGTCAGTTACACGAGCGCCGTATCCCCTATGTCTCGATCCTCACGAACCCTACCACCGGGGGTGTAACCGCCAGTTTTGCCATGCTTGGCGACCTGAACATCGCCGAGCCCCGGGCCCTTATAGGATTTGCCGGTCCCCGGGTTATTGAGCAGACGATACGCCAGAAACTTCCGGAAGGCTTTCAGCAGAGCGAGTTTCTGGTCGAGCATGGGATGCTGGACGCCGTTCTCGAGAGGAAGGAAATAAAGCCTTTCCTCGCCGATTGGTTCTCATTCGCGACCGGCCGGTAGTATGGACTACGAGGAAAGCCTTCGGTACCTCGATCGGCTTGGTAACGAGGTTCTGAGCATGAAGTTCGGTCTCGAAACCATTCGGACCGTGCTCGGCGCCCTCGGCAATCCGCAGGACGAATTCCCGTCCATTCTGATTGCCGGGACCAACGGCAAAGGCTCTGTTGCCTGCTTTCTCAGCAACATCCTCAGTTCGGGCGGGCTGCGCACGGCTCTTTACATGTCCCCGCACGTCGTCTCAATCGAGGAGCGGTTCCAGGTCAGCGGACATCAAATAGCGCCCCCGGATTTTGCCGAATGTCTTACCGAGGTAGCCCGGGCGACCGAAAGCATCGGGCCCGAATACCGGCCGACTTATTTTGAGACGCTTACAGCCGCCGCCTTTCTCCATTTTGTTCGGTCCCGTGTCGAAATTGCCGTTCTGGAGGTGGGTATGGGGGGCCGCCTCGATAGCACCAACGTGGTCGATCCGCTGCTCTCCGTGATAACGCCTGTCGGCCTCGATCATCAGGCGCAGTTGGGCGCCAATATCGAGCAGATTGCAGCGGAAAAGGCGGGCATCATTCACCCGCTTCGGCCCGTGCTCGTATCTCCACAGACACCCGAAGCCTACCGTGTGATCCGTGCCCGGGCCGAAGCGGTTGCGGCACCGCTTCACGAGCTCGAAACCGGCGAAATCGTGGTTAAGGCGGCCGGCCGTGGTGTTTACTCCCTGTCTTACCACGGGGTGAGCGCAACACTCCGCCTGCCGGGCCGTCACCAAACGATGAATGCGGCTCTGGCCATTCGAGCGGTTGAGCTTCTCTCGCCAGGTCTGGGCGTCAACCAGTCTGCCATGGCGGACGGCATTCGGCGGGCGGAAATTCCCGGACGGATACAGAAAATCGGCGAGGACCCGCTGGTCTTCGTTGACGGCGGGCATAACCGGCAGGCGGCAGACAACCTGATGCAGTTCTTGACCGCTCACACCCCGGAGCCCCGTTCGTTGGTCTTCTCGATGATGCGAGACAAGGAAATCGCCGAAGTGGCGGCGATCCTGCGTCCCGCGTTTGACCGGGTCTTCGTGTCAGAGATGAAATCGCCGCGCGCGGCTCCGATGGCCCGGCTACTTGAGGCGTTTCCGGAGGCGACTGTGGCCCGCGACCCGATCCAAGCGATTGAAGCGGCCAAAACCTCCTCGGCCACAATTGTCGTCTTCGGATCCTTCTACCTGGCGGGAGAAGTGCTGAGGAAGGCCAGCGGCGAGTGAAGGGTATCCACGAATTACACGAATTACACGAATTGGCCTGGGTGCCAATTCGTGTAATTCGTGTTACAACCGTTCGAGGGTGGCCCCACGCGCGCTCTGAAGTGTGCTGATCAGAATATCGAATATCGAATATCGAATATCGAATGTCGAATGTCGAATGTCGAAGGAAGGGAAAAGCTGTAGACTCGGCGAATGTCGAAGGAAGGGAAGCCTCTCATCTGAA